>DAONES010000070.1:0-9938 GCA_035403205.1 Methanothrix sp.
GCTGGGCGAAGCTGGCATGGGTTCCCGAATAGGTGAGCTTGGCATAGACCTCATCTGATATGACCAGCAGATCGTTCTCGACGACCACATCCGCCAGGTCCTCCAGATCGGAACGGGTCATTATCGCCCCGGTGGGATTGTTGGGATAGCTGAGCAGCAGGGCCCGGGTACGGTCCGTGATAGCCGCGGCGACATCCTCAGCTTGCAGCCGGAACTCGTCCTCCAGGCGGGTGGGAACGGTCTTTGCGACTCCCCCAGCCAGAAGAATATCCGGAACGTAGGCCACATAACAGGGCTCATGGACTATGACCTCGTCTCCGGGATTGATGGTCGCGCGAACTGCCAGGTCAACTGCTTCGCTGACCCCGGTGGTGATGAGCATCTGCTCAGTCGGGTCATAGGTCAGGCCAAGATCCCGGCAGACCGTCTCGCTGATTGCCTCTCTGAGTTCCGGTATGCCTTTGTTTGAGGTGTAGTGCGTGTCGCCCGACTCAAGCGAATAGATGCAAGCCTCGCGAACATGCCAGGGAGTGACGAAGTCAGGCTCCCCGACGCCGAGGGATATCGCTCCCTCCATCTCGCTCACCAGGTCGAAGAACTTCCTGATGCCCGAAGGAGGCATCGCTTTTACGGTCTGGTTTAAATGCTTCTCCGCATTCCAGGCGGGCAGTGACACATTTTTCTGGCTCTGCTTCATGGAGTGATCACCAATCTCTTGGGCTTCGGCTTTTCGGCAAGAATGACTCCGTGCTCCTTGTAGCTCTTGAGGATGAAATGGGTGCATGTCGATTGAACTCCTTCCAGGGGCGCGATCTTCTCCGCCACGAAGTAGGCGATGTCTTTCATCGTCTTGCCTCGAACGACAACAGACAGGTCATGGTCTCCAGAGATGAGCCGCACTGAATCTACCTCTGAGAAGTTGGCAATTCTCTCTGCCACGGCGTCATATCCCGTCTTTCGCTGCAATGCAACCTTCAGCTCCAAAACGGCAAATACAAAACTCTGATCCAGCTTCTCCCAGTTGATCAAAGTGATGTACTTTCTTATGACGCCTGCGTTTTCCAGCTCTCGGATCTCTCTGGCTATATCCGCCTCGGGTCTGCCCAGCAGTGCCGCGATCTCGAAAGTGGTTGCTTTGGCGTTTTCGGAAAGAATCTCCAAAATCTCGTTCATGAAATTCTGTATTTACCCCGCTCATTCAATTATAGGCTTTGCGCTTAGCAGAGTAGTACGGATAATCATATACAATCGAAAGTTATTAATACTCTTATTACAACTGTATAAATATGAAACAGATGAGATGCCCTAAATGCCATTACGGTTGGGAGACGAGAGTAAATAAGCCGAAGGCCTGCCCCAGATGCAAAACCAGGTTGGATGTGAAGAAAGCAAAGAAGGCCTGAACCGACCATTCAGGCCTAAATCTCTATTCTCCTCTCTGTAACAAAAACGATAAAGAAATGGTACTCGAAAAAGCCCCGAGCGTGATTCGAACACGCGACCTATTGATTACAAGTCAATCGCTCTGGACCAGCTGAGCTACCGAGGCGCCAGGATCTTTCATTTCCCATCTTTACTTAAAGGCTTTGCCCCTGTCTTATCCCTCAAATGCCTGATCTTTTCCATGCCACGCAGCAACGAATAGCATGTCCCTGGATGACGGCAATCAAAGTCGCAGAGCATCATTTTCGCAGTCCTGCGCAGGCCCCGCACCTCAGCCTTCTCGCCGGCATCATCAAATCCCAGATGGCGTCCCAGAGCATAGAGCCGCACCTCTCTTTCTGGAATGCGCCGCAGCGGCCTTATCCATGTGACCGCCACCGCCCGCTCTTCGGCCCGACCTTCTGCCTCCTCTTTTTTCTCTGCGCCCACCAGGATGGCGGAATCGAGGTCTCCCTGCAATAGGCTCAGAAAGATCCTTCCTGCATCATCCTCTAGGGTCTCGCCTGTGACGAGAATTCCTGCCTGGTTCTCCTCGGCGGCCCTCATGAGCATCTGTATCTTTTCCTCAGACTGAATGGCGTAAGGCGCATTCGGGTCTGAGGGGGCCTGCCTTCTCAATACCTTGCAGGCGATGCCCAGCTCTTCTGCCACCTCCGCAGCCTGGCTGGAGCTGGGAGTCTTTCCTTCTCCCTCGTCGATGATGATTGCAAGCAGCGAAATGTCCCTTCTGCGCCTGAAGAGATCTTTGAGAATATTCGCAATCACTGCGCTCTTCCGGCTGCCGTCCAGGCCCACGGCCAGACTTGCTTCGCGACCGAACAGGCCGGTCCGGCGCAGCTCTTCTCTGATCTTGCGACGCACATCCTCTTCAAAGTGCTCCCGGCAGAGATGCATGCCCGAGTACCTTTGGTAGATAATGGCAGAGCACTGGCATTTATCGCACCTGGTCATTTTACCGCCACTTTCAGTTTTCTCATCTCTCAGGTCTCATTTCTCTTCCGGCGACCTCAGGCGATCTTGAATCTGAGAAGCGCCGCGATGCCGCCCAAAGAGCGCAATCGATCCCCAGGCTCAAACTCCGAGCTGAAGATCACCACCTTTCCCCTAGCCTCGGCTACCTCGCGCATGATATCATCCACCTTGCCCCGCCTGGCAAGCTCGTCGAGCACCAGCAGCTTTTCTATCGCCCCGTAGTTTCTGGCCGTCTCTACTTCTTTTATGCCGTAGGCGGCTTTGCCGTCCGTGGCTATCTCCCGGAAGAGGTCTTCGATGAGAGAAGCCTCCCTGGCGATACGGCTGGACTCGAGAACCGTCTTGACCGATCCCCGGCGCAAAACCTCCTGAAATCCGGATCTGCCGATGGAAGAGGTATCGTCCATGGCGATTCTTCCAGCCAGATCGGGAAGGCTGGCGTCGATCACCTTCTTTAAGTCCTCTTTGGTAAAGCCGGGCCCCGCGAGGATCACCTCTGCGCCGTCTTTAGCCGCCCCATCAATCGCGCGGGCCACATCCGAGAGAAAGCCGCCGCGCGTATCTTCTCCGCTGCCCTTGCCGCTTCCCTGGCGTAGCTCAGCCGCGGTCTGCACCCCGAACTGGCGCAGGACTCCGATGGTGGCCTCGCCCTCCTCGATCAACGCGATAACCACGCGCGGCCTCTGCGACTCGGCCACTGCCTCATCTATGCGCGCCAGAAGGTCCGGCCTCCAGTGGTACTTGATAATGGAAAGATCAGTCCCAACCTCAATATTCAGAGTATGATATGATCCCACATCCATGCCCGACTTGATGATGCCGTGCAGCCGCAGCCAGTTGGAATACATATGAAACTCAACATCCTCTACCTTGACCCCCAGGCGCACAGTCTTTCTCTCCATCTTTTCAGGGCGCGCCTTGTCGGCAATGGTCGGCATCTTTCTGTGCGTGAGGGCAAACACCAGATCACCCCGGGAAATCAAGTGCTGTAGGTGCCATAAGTCATCCAGAGACTCGGGTAGCAGTGCAATTTCCCCCTCGTCGCCTCGAAGATCCTTCTTGAGAATGCGCATGAAAACCTCATTCTAATCAAAAGGCTTAAATCATTGTGTATCAAGGGTGGGTGTCGAGCCGCCATAACTCAGTTGGTAGAGTGTCTGGCTGTTAATTGCCCAAGGGCAAAGCAGCAACCAGAATGTCACAGGTTCGAGCCCTGTTGGCGGCGCATTCTTTTTGGGCCTGTAGCTCAGTCCGGTTAGAGCGCTCGGCTCATAACCGAGTGGTCGCCGGTTCAAATCCGGCCAGGCCCATGTGGCATAGCATCAAATTTCTTCTCTTGGCTTCTGCTTTGCTTCTATCTCATAGCGCAGCCATATAACATCGCCTTTTAGCTTTTCTGCTGCCATGAGCTTGAGCGAAATTGCCTCTATCGAGCCTTCCGACGAGTGGGCCGCTGCAAGCTGGCCGGGCGCGATAAAGATGCCACCCCTACCCTTTCCACCCGCCAGGCTGGGATAGACCAGCAAGCTCAGCTCATTGACCAGGCCCTGGCTGAGAAGAAGGCCGTTCAGAGTGCCGCCCGCGTCCACCCGCACGACCTTTACGCCGTAGCGGCCATAGAGTTCCAGCATAGCCACCCGGAGGTCGACATGATCCTCGCCAGCGATGATGATGTCGATGTGCCTCTCCTTTAGGTAGCGCAGATGCTCCTGGGGCGTGGACTTGGAGCACAGGGCCACAAAGCCACGCCAGTAAGGCAGGCTTCTCAGGTAGTGCCAGGTGCGTATGCGCCCGCGGCTGTCCGGCACTGCCAGGATCGGCCTTCTGTCATTGGGATCGACCTTGGGCGGGAGAAGGGCGCTCTCGTCCTCCGGCGGAGCCTCGCTTGCTGCACTGAGAAATGTGTCCGATCCGGCAAGGGTGGCATCCTCCTTCCAGGTAGATACAAGCTCATAATACTGCTCTAGGTCGATGGGAAAGCCGTCAGTCTTTCCATCCAGGCTGACGGCATTGTGCAGAATTACTCTGGGAAGCATGGCTGATTCTCACTCCCTCTTTGATTTTATCTTTTCTTCGATCTTTTTCTGCCATGAGATGAGCCGGCTTCGCCAATCGAAGTCTCGATACTTGGCCACCGCCTCTTTTCCCAGGATGAGGACGGCAAGCCAAAAAGACCCCTCACCCAAAAAAACCAAAGCGGCGGAAAGGGCAATCGTTCCTTCTGCGGACAGAGATGAGATGGGAACGAGCAGCAGGCATCCGTAAAAGGCAAAGGAGGCCGCGACCAGAGCTATGCCGAGCCATCTCTTCCGGCTTTGAATATCCTTTTTAATTGGAGGAAGGATCTTTTGCATTGTCAGGCGAATGTATCAGTTTCATAAAGAAGATGGTGATTAAAGGGCCAAGGCCTTTCTCCCTGCCCTTGCCCCGGGGGCGGGCTCGCAAGTGCGCGCGAGGAAACAATCAAATTGACTTGCGAGCAGATATTAAGGCCATCATGAAGCTGAAAGTCAAGATCGTCGGCTCGAAAGTGCATGAGGTAGGATATCGAGTATTTCTGCTCAAGCACGCCATGAACCTCGCCCTGCCTGGGCTTTCTACCTACAACTGGGAAGAGAAAGGCCAGCAAGAGGTCATTGCTCTGGTGGAAGGAGATGAGGCCAGAGTCACCGCATTCTTGCAAACGATTGAGAAGAATAAGCAGGAGCATGCCGACGTTGTTAAAGTGACTTTCGAGGATTATGACGGGGACATAGGGCGAACCAGTGAAGTTGCCATGTTTTGCTCTTTTGTTCAACTGGATAAGGCTATACCGCTTCTTCTGGATATGAGGGATGACCTCAAAGCGGTGC
Organism: Methanothrix sp.; assembly: GCA_035403205.1. Classification (GTDB taxonomy): domain Archaea; phylum Halobacteriota; class Methanosarcinia; order Methanotrichales; family Methanotrichaceae; genus Methanothrix. Next base: position 5,268 of record DAONES010000070.1, read on the forward strand.
GCAAGAACACTGATATGATCCCCCAAATGAGTGAGGACCTCAAAGCGGTGCGAAAAACCACAGATGAAACGCTGAGCGAAATTAAGGGCATGAGAGAAGACATCCAGCCGGGATATGCGATGCAATTTCGGCAAATGCAGGGGAATGTCCGAGTTATAAAAGATCGACTTGGCCTCCTCTGAAGTTGCTGAAAAATTGGTATAAAAATTATCATAGAGAGATATTTTGACATTGATGGCAGGGACGTAACCAATTTAACTGTTATTTTTTTTCTAATATTATCATATAATCTTGTGAAAAGAAAGCTAACGGCGTTTTTGATAGCATCCTATCTAACACATATATTGTATAATGATTATTATCAAAAATTTTTGCTAAAATACTGCTGATTCTGCCAACTTGAGCAGGAATAATATGCTCCTTTGAAATTATTTTTAATTTGAATCCGCAAATTTCAATTAGATCGTATATATTTTTTTCCGTATAAGTCCTCTTATGATGCCATAAACCAAGGCCCTTACCAAAGCATTCAGATAAAGAATATCTATTAGGTAATTGAAATAATATATTGCATCCCTCGTTTTGTAGACATCTATTAATTTCTTTTAAAAATCCTGCATCGCTACTAGTATGCTCCATTACTCCGAATGATACAATAGCTTCGAAGCTCCCGGAAATGAATGGCAACGAAGATGCATCACATGTACAGAACTCGCAGCCAAAATCCTCAAGCTCTCTCCAGGAATGATGTTTTTGTATGTCTGCCCCGATTATGCTTATGTCCTCACAAGAAGATGCCAGCAAAGCAGTTGTTTGGCCTAAGCCGCAGCCAATGTCCAGTACTCTTGACCGTGGCGGAATGATCTTTTTAAGGAGTTCTACCTGCTTTAGATACCTCAACCAGTTTAGATTACTTGTTAGATGGAATTCATAACCCCTATTAGCATACTTGCATGAGATATTCCTAATTCTTGAAGAAGTATCGATTGAATCCATTTTCAGGCCATCGTTAGCTAAATTGCTGACGTACTTTTCGGATGCTTAGGTTAATTATAGTGTCGCGAATTGTCGAACTTGTATAAGGCGGTCGAATTGTTATACTATTCATGAACCATTTAGTTTAGGCTCCATCCTTGCATAGATCAAGCTGCTCGATATCAACCTAACCGATCTCTCCAGGGCCTCTTGCGTCCCCTCGCAGGGCCTTGCCCACTCATTCATTATCCGCATGATGGAGTCGTCAGCTTATAGCCCTGGCTGCTTCTTGCCAGACCATGATCTTCTTGGCGCTAATGCCTGTTGCCTTTGCCAGGCTGTCGGCCCTGGCCTGGGCCAGATCCGCAGCCGTTTTAATCCCTGCTCCGGTCAGCTTCTCCAGGGTCTTGGGACCTATTCCCGACAGAGCCACCAGGCCGTCTCCCTTTGCCTGGACAGGAGGCTTTGCCTTTTTCCCGGACTTTGCGGCGCCAGTCGCTTTCACGGTTTTTTGCTTAACATTCTCTTTTGCCTTCGCAGGATCTGCTTTTTCCTGAGCCTTCTTGGCCTGCCACTCCAGGAAGTTGCAATGCGGGCAGCCCAGGTCCCAGGGCCTCTTGCCCTTGTTGATGATGCGGATGTGATTCATTCCATGCTGCTCGCAAACCTTGTCTGTGACCACAACGCTGCCAAACCTGGGCAATGGTAGAGTAAACCGGCATTCAGGATATCCTGAGCAGCCGATGAAACGGGTCCCCCTGTGTCCGCGCCTGATTATCAGATCAGACTGGCACTTTCCGCAGGTCCCGACGATCTTGTCGGTCCTGAGGCCATCCTTGAGCGATTGGCCGATTCCTTCCTGGTTGCTCGTCAGCTCATCAAAGACGCCGGTGAGCATGACCCGCGATTTTTCTATGACCTCATCCTCCTTGATATTCCGCTCTGAGATGAGGGTCATATCGTTCTCCAGAGTCTGAGTCATCTCCGGCTTGGTGATGGTGGGGGCATATTTTTCCAGCGTGTCCACCACGGCATAAGCGGTGTTTGTGGGGCGCATAGGATTGCCCTGGACATAGGCTCGGGCATAGAGCTTGCTGATGATATCATGCCTGGTTGATTTTGTTCCCAGACCCAGCTCGTCCATGAGCTTGATGAGCTTACCCTGACTGAATCGAGCTGGTGGCTGCGTCTCCTTTGCTTCGACACTATGGCCCAGCACCCGCAGCCGTTCCCCTTTCTTAAGCTCCGGCAGGATATGCTCCTCCGCCTTGCTGTAGGGGTAGTAGTATCTCCAGCCAGCCTCGACGAGCCGCGCTCCACTCGCCCGGAAGGGCTCGGGGCCTACGTCCACCTTGATGCTGGTCGCATCCCAGACGCACGCCTCGGCAAGGGTCGCGAAGAAGCGGCGCACCACCAGCTCATAAATGCGCCACTGGTCCTCCTTCAGCTCGCTCTTCTCAGCAGTGGCGGTGGGGTAGATTGGCGGGTGATCGGTCGTGGACCTCTTGCCGCGCGTGGGCTGCATCTTACCTTGCAGCAGCTTCTCTGCTTCGCCGGAAAATGGGCCTTTGAGGAAGAGCCGGGTAAGGGCGGTGAGGTCTATAGATGGCGGATAAACGGTATTATCGGTTCTGGGATAAGAGATGAAACCGTTGACATAGAGCCATTCGGCAAGGCGCATGGCATTGGCGGCAGAAAATCCTATGCCGCTGGCTGCGGCGATGAAGCTGGTGGTGTCAAATGGAGCCGGAGGCTTGTCCACCCTAGGCTTTGTCTCGATGGACTTGACTACACCTACCGGCCCGAGGCGAGAAATGATCCCGTCAACCTCGGCCTTCTCCCAGATCCGCCCCTTAGCATGCTGAACGCGCAGGTCCTTCTCCAGATCAGCGTAGATCTCCCAGTAAGCCTTGGGAACAAAGGATGAAATCTCCTTCTCCCGATCCACAATGATGGCCAAAGTTGGCGATTGCACCCGTCCCACGGATAGAAACTCTTTGCCGAGCCGCCCGGAGGTAAGGGAGATGTATCTGGTCAGAGCCGCGCCCCAGACCAGATCGATGATCTGTCTGGCCTCGCCTGAGGCTGCCAGGCAGTAGTCGACCTTTCCCGAATCTTTGAAGGCCTTCAGTATCTCTTCTTTGACAATGGCGCTGTATCTGACGCGATCGGCGTGCAGCCCGGGGTTGGCCTCCTGGGCGATCTTCAGAGCCTCAACTCCGATCAGCTCCCCCTCGCGATCGTAATCCGTGGCTATGGTTATGCGATCGGCCTTCTTTCCCAGGCTCTTCAGGGCGGCGATGATCTTTTCCTGGATGGGGCGAACGACGATCTCCGCACGGATGAGGTCTTTGCAGTCCACCTTCTGCCAGTTGTTGTATCCCTGAGGATAGTCTACGCCCACAATGTGGCCGGAAAGGCCCATGACCACTTTGTCGCCAAAGCAATAGGTATCCACGCCTTCCACTCGCTTGGAGCCTGGCTTGCTCCCTGCGAGGATCTGAGCGATCCTCTTGGCGGCATCGTGCTTCTCTGCAATTATGAGATGCATTCCAGAAAGGCAATTATGGCAGTTGATTTAAGTTTTTCCATGATGATTTCCCTCTGCCCTGCGCCGCATAAACGGCGGCAGAGCCGATAATCTCAATATTTGATATGCTATTCAACACGATTATTTGATAAATTTTGATTGTCCCCTTTTCTCTATTTCGTAATAATCGCTATTTGCAAGTCATTCGTCTCCTCCGATAGATTTAATTTGTGGCTATACGATACCATTAACAATTTAAAAATATTTTACAAAAACATAAAATCCGCGACGCGGGGCTCGCCTTCACTTATGTCTCCTGCAGTCACAATCAGCCGTCGCGATGTTTGAGATTCGGCCTGATTTATCCGGAGAGAATAGGGGTTGATAGGGGTCTATATGAATGGAATCTGACAATTATAACTATTGTTAACAATATAAATCATATGAAACAATTATTTTTATTTTTTGGCCAAATGGCCCACAGATTCTCATAAATTGAGCAGTTAGTGGTGCATCACGCAAAAACTTTAAGTAGCTATTAAGCATTACAGAAAGCGGCGAGAGATTGTAACGAATTGTGGCCCTGCCGGATATGATACCATTTAGCTTAGGCACTCATATCATCGCTTCGGCCTGGCCATCGTTGCAGTTTTTGCTGCTAAAAAGGTAAAGGAGGATAAAGAACGTGTCTGACAAGATAGACCTATATAGCGACCGCGGAGTTCTTTTGAAGAGCGACGTCGACCTGAGTGCGGTCAGCCCTCTCAAGAACGCGGCAATGCAGAGACTCATTTCTCTTACAAAGCGAACTGTGGCCGTCAATCTGGCCGGCATTGAAAACGCCCTCAAGACCGGAAAGGTTGCAGGAGGCCGCAGGCAGATCAAGGGACGCGAGCTGAACTACGATGTTATTGCCAACGCTGGCGTTCTCGCTGATAAGATCAAGGCACTGCTACAGGTTGCCCCCGGCGATGACACCAATGTCCAGATCCTGGGCGGCGGCAAGCAGCTGCTCGTTCAGATCCCAACCGCCAGGGTTAATGCTGCTTCTGAGTTCGTGGTCGGATTGACCGGCGCAGCCGCAGCAGCAACCGAGGCACTCATCCAGACATTCAAGGCCACATTGATTGAGGCCCCCATGATCCACGCCGCAGTCTGGGGCGAGT
>DAONES010000071.1:0-9912 GCA_035403205.1 Methanothrix sp.
AACTTCTATGTACAGGCACCCAGCCGCTTTGAGAGATACGCCCAGCTGATCCACCGATACTACGGCCGGATAGACGCAGAAAACGCCATTAAAATACTGAGCGACCGCTATGATCCTTACACCCGCATGACCCGACCGGCCGGTTTTCCCTCCTGGACAAACAACATCCTCTGCACTATCTGCGCGCTCTATCCGGATTTTGCCTATAGGGCCAGAGAGCCACTGGGCGATTTTAAGGCCCATATCGCCAACATGTGGAGCCTTGTCGCCTATCCCGAAACAGGAGATCTATGGCTCGCAATAAATGATTTTCCGGCCCAGTATGGCGGTTACGAATACTTCAGCCTGCCGCAGCTTCTCAGCACCCTACGCTAATGCCGTTTCTGTCTGCGCGGGCGTCCTTATCCATGCGCATGAGCTGCGCAGGAGCGAATTTTCTTTCTATTTTGCTGCCGGGTCCATCTCCCAGATGCCAAAAGCGTTGTTTTCCGTATCCATGCAGACGACAAAATATCCCATACCTGGAACGGCTTTCTTGGGGACTACAATCTTCCCGCCCAGCTTTTCCACCTTCCCGGCATACTCGTCTACGGATGGCACTCCTATGTAATTTATCATTTGCTGGTCGGGGTGCATTCTCTTCATCATGCCTCCGCCAGGAGCGCCATAGACATCGATCATCATATAATCCATGCCTGGAATGCCTGCGATATTCCATCCAAATAGGCTGGAATAAAAATTCTTTGCTCTCTCTGTATCATCCGCGGGTATCTCAAAATGCACAATGCCGGTCATTTTCTTCATTCCTCCATGCTCAATCTCATTTATTGATATTTCAGCTTTTTCAAGAGTTCTTCAAGGCGGCCCATGCTCTCAGTTGCGCCTTCCTTCATCCCTGAGCTGAACATGCCTTCTAGATCTTCTGCAGTCTGAAATAAATCAGATACCGTCAGCTTTGTCCTGCCCTCAAACTCCTCGAAGGTCGATGTCTCAAGTATTTCATGTCCTGGCATACCCTCAAATTCAAATGTGTGCACCTCTCTCTCTGGCGGCACTATCTCCCGATAGACACCATGGAATGCATACTCATTGCCATCCTGATCGCGCTGAATGAATCTCCAGACTCCTCCTGGGAACAGCTCCATCCTATCAACTGCAGTCGAGAATCTCTTCGGCCCCCACCACTGCGGTATAAGTTCTGGATTTGTGCTTGCTTTGAAAACCAGGTCGCGAGGAGCATCAAAGATGCGGGTTATAACTATCTCCCTTTCATTGGGGAAATCAAACCTGGGGACGTTTTTCGTGATAGAAATCACTCCTCACCCATTTGTTATATGGATTACATAATTGGCTAGTGAAGCAGAAAATCCTTTGTCCTGTCGCTTTCTTTATTAAGGCTCTTTTCCTGGCACTCTTCCTTCTTTAAGGATCCTTTGCCCGCCTCGGCCTTCTTGGGCTTTTTTGGCGGCTTAGCTTTGGCGCGTTTCGTCTTTGATTTTGCCTTTGCTTTAAGGGGAATCTCTTCCACAGTTATCTTTTCAGTTGCTTCTGCAGCTCCTTCGGCAGCTGCTTGCAGGAGTAATTCTGGATCTCTCAGTGAGAATATCATCTCCCGGCCCTTTTGTTCCAGCAGAATCTTATCCTCGCGGCCAAGCCAGCCAAGAGCGCTGAAGACCTCTTCACGGCTCAGAGATGTAGTTTTAACGAGATTGGTAATGTTGCTCGGGCCATTTTGGTTGAGTGCTCGCCATACGGCTCCTGCTTTCTCGCCAAATACAAGTTCAACGGTTATTTGAGTCATAATACATAAAAAGGCTGCAATTCCTATATAGCTTTTGATTTAGCTTTTGCTTCATCCATGTGAGCAGGCCGCTTATCGATAACCGCCTATCGATATCATTCGATCGGCTAGAGCCAATTGTTGCTAAAAGCGGCGAAAGCCAGATTTGATATTCTGCCGTTTTGCATTCCAATAGCTCCTAATTTGACTGTCCTGCTGTCGGAGGAAATCATCTCTGCAGAGCCGTTCTGACTTGAATTGCCGTTTGCAGTTTGGTTGAGGGATGAATTGGATTTCAATTGAGAGTCCTGCGATGGCGTTTTCGCCTGCAATGCCGTCGCTGGATTTCTGCCAAGTTTGTCTCTGACAAATTCATCAAAGCTTGACATCCCAATATCAACTGCTCTATCTCCCATGAAGCTGGCCGAAGAAACTCCACCGCCTCCTGAGATTGAGCATCCTCCGCTGCATCCACCTTTTGCTTCCGGCATAGAGATGAAGAACGATGAAATGACCATCAGAAACAAGATCGCATGCCAAATGCCATTGCCAATGCCCATGATCTTTCCCGTTAGTGGGTCTCCAGTTAAAAGCCCTTCGATAGCGTTCATTGAAAAAGAGATGATCACAGCGGAGAATCGGATGGCAGGATATCGCATAATCCAGGTTTATCTCTATTGGGAATGAGCTTGTATATCACTCCATTCAAATCCAGTTCTACATATTCTCTCATGGGCTTTGCATTGAAGTTATGAGTTAAAAGGAAGAACGCCAGGTCTTGGGATGTGATTTTGGGATCATCAAATGAGAATGTGAGCCTTTTGAGCTCTGAGAGGTCGTTTTCTGATGCAGAGGATAAATGCAGCAGCCCGATAAGAATGAAGGCCAGGATAGCGAATACAATCCTCTTCTTTGCATATGCCATTTGTGACATGTTCCATATGCCCCCGGTATCCCGGCTACATTTTCCGCAAGTTCTCCAGGTCATTCTCCAAGACTTTGCTCATCCTGGTTTTATTCAGTTTGCTGTTAAAGATATTCTGCAGGCTGAAACTGTCATAATTTATTCCTTCCAAATTGGCGCGGCTTAGATCAACTCCAATCATCATGATCATCGTAAGGTTTGCGCCTCTGAGATCAGCGTCTGCTAGACTCACATTCTTTAGCAGTATCAGTTCCATTCTGGCATTTCTTAGTTTGGCTTCGCTCAAATTTACGTCCTGTATGAGCATCGGGCCCTGCAGAGTCGCGCCCTCCAGTCCTGCTTGAGAGAAGTTGGCCCCTACCAAATTCAAGCCCCGCAAATTAGCGGTAGCCAGTCTTGCTCCCTTCAGATCTGCTCCATTCAGTGCTGTGCCGCAAATGTCTGCCGAATTCAGGTTAGCGCCTCTGAGTATTGCATTGCTCAGGTCGCAACCGGTCAGGTCCGCGTTCTTCAGGTCCGAGCCGGTCAGATTTGCCCGCATCATATAAGCCCTTGTTAGATCTGCTTCACTTAGGTCGGAGCCACTCAGGTTTGTGCCATAAAACTCAACTCTCGTTAGCTGGCTGGCTGATAAATGGCTATTGCTCAGGTCCGCCCAGCTCATCTTTGCGCTCATCGCAATTGCCCGTTGCATGTTAAGTCCTTTCATATTGGCACCTACCAGATTGGTTTCGACGAGCCTCATTCCAGTCAGGTCTGCGCCCCTCAGGTCGGAGTTCTCCATGCATGCGCCAGTCGAATCTGCTCCGATGAGCCTGGCATCGACAAGTTTGACCTCGTGCATCCGGCAGTCTGCCAGATTGGCGCCGGATAGATCCGCTCTGGTGAGGTTAGACGCTTCCATGCAAGCTCCGGAGGCATTTACCCGAATAAGCGCCGCTTCCATGAGCAAGGATTCGTGCATCACGGCATCAGAGAGATCTGCATCAGAAAGAATGGCTTGTGTTAGGTCCGAATGGGAGAATGATGATCCTTTGAGCACGGAGTTGGAGAGGTCTGCCTGGCTGAGATTAACGCCGGTTAGATTTGCAAAGACAATATTTGATCGGGACATGTTGGAGCCTGTAAGCTTTGCCCTGTAGAGTCGTGCCTCAGAGATATCTGCGCCTCTGAGGTCTGCCTCACGCAAATCCGCATCCATCAGGTTAGCTCCCACAAAACTCGCACCAGAAAGGTTTGCTCTTGACAGTGAAGAGTTTCCGAGCATGGCGCGCTTCGCATGCGCACCGATAAGGCTGGCACCAGAGAGATTTGAGTTGCTCAGGTCCGAGGCGGTCATATTTGATCTGTCCAGCTTTGCGCCTATCAGATTTGCCTGACTTATGATCGCCTGCTGCATGATTGCATCACTGAGGTCCGAGCCAGCGAGGTTTGCGCCAAAGAGATCGGACAGGATGAGATTGGCTCGGGCCAGATTGGCCTTTTTGATTGAGGCAAAGCTCATCTCCGATCCCGCCAGATGAGCCCCACTGAGATCAACACCATCCAGAATTGACCGTTTCATGTCGGAGCGGTTCAAATGAGCCGCGGAAAGGTTCTGAGTGCTGAGATTTTTTCCGGCCAGAATCGATCCATCCTGATATGACAGAACGGTTGAATCTGGCGAATCGGAGTTTTCTATAATTGCAGAGGATATTGAAAAATAAATGACTATGATCGCATAGATTCCCAGAGCGGCTCTCATCCCAAAAACAATCATGGCTATTAATGCCGCTTGAGTAAATAAATAATTGTTGATCTGCAATATTCGCAGTTTTTTCAGCCCAGATCCTGCCCGAAGGGTGATGTCAGGGCTTTTCCTTAATTTCCTTGAGCTTTATCTCAATCTCCAGCTCATCCTCCTCCAATTCGATTTCGAGCCTGATGGGCGGCGCGGGATTAACTGAGAGCGAGACGCTTCCATAGGCTATCTCAACCCTGCCTGCGCCTTCGATCTCCTGAGCCAGATCTCTGAGAAAGCTGGCAGCTTCGGAGCTCGTCAAAGAGAACTTCTGCTTAAACTCCTCAATACCCTTGCCTGAGCAGAATTTCAGAGAGATTTTTCCCGGTTCGCCTGATATTTTTGCCATGCGGATCAAGTAAAATATTGGCGCTTATTCCATAAAGAGTTTTGGAGCTTCTGGATGATCTTGATATCATAGACATCATCAGACAGCCCCGATAATAATTCGGCTTACGCCTTTATGCGGTAGAGCCTATCGATAGCAGTCCTTCCGTTTTCTCCATCTGCGATATAAATTAGCTCAATCTCATCATCAGAAATGATCGTGCCGAAGTCATACCCATCGATAAATTCTGCTATTTGGAGCGTTTTGTTGTCCAGGCCGATTGCTCCGGCAAAACTCTCTGCAACCTCTTTCCCATTCGACGGATAGGTCACATATCCAGTAAAGAGCCGATCTTTCTGCTCGATGATAACCATATGGGTACTCTCGTTTTCCGAAAGATTGTAAACCCCGTTTTCTGCAATATATGCATTCTGAGAGCCTGTCCAGTTCCCAACTAAGTCAGGAACCTGGGCGGTGCAAATTCCTGCGGTCATAAGGATCATTAATGCCAGCCAAATGCCTTTCATAATAATGATATATCATGATCATACTTTATATTTCTTGGCCAACATCATCCTTTAATCCATTCATCAAACCTCCTTTATCAGAGCGCACCATCACTCCCGAATGCGCCTTCTGCATCATGGAGTAGCTCCGGCAGAATTCGCACCGTCTGCCCAACCTCCGGCCTTCAGCCGCGGCTGCGAAGGGGGTCTGCCCGCGCGGATGCTGGTGTCTTCGGGCTCAGGCAGTCATTGCAGCAGGCGCGCCGGCCCAACCGGATGCGCAGTGACTGTTTGCTGCCGGCTCTTGAGAACCCTGGCAAATTGGGTGATTGGGCAACCCAAAGGGCAGCGGCGGGAGGTGTCGCCCTATTTCAACCGCGCTATAAAATTGGATTATGATAAGAGTCTAAAGACAACTATTAAATCCAATCGAATAGAAGGATAATTCATGTTCTCGGAATATATCGGGGCGGCTTTGAGGCGAGCGAAGTACGAATCCCTGGAGAATGGCTCTTACATGGCCACTGTGGAAGGTCTTCGGGGTGTAATAGCCACCGGTGAGACTATTGAGAAATGCCGGGAAGATCTTATCGAAGTTATTGAGGAATGGATTGCCATTCGATTGCAGAGGGGCTTTGCTATTCCGTCCATTGATGGGCTGGCAATAAGTGTCTCTCAGGAGCCGATGGCCATTGTGTAAGATAATTCCCGTTCCCTATCGAATCCTAATTAAGAAGCTGAAAAAGCTGGTATTAGAGGGGCCTCATCATGGTAGCAAGCACCCCTACATGGTCATCGGCGACACAGTTATCATCCTTCCAAATCCGCATCAAGGCGAGGACGTAGATGTTAGTCTCATAAAGACCATTTTAAAAGATGCCGGCATCTCTCGCGAGGAATGGATTTCGGCATAATGTCTTCGAAGGCGTGGCTGTCAATTTCAGGCAAATTTTCTCCTCGCTCTGGGAAGGGGACCGGGCAGCGGTGATGGCGGAAACGGATGCGGTTTCGAATGGCATCAGCCCGCTTTGCAATATTGGGATAAGAGCTCTCGGGAGACGGACGCGCGTGCGTGCGTGGGTGCGGGCCAGGGGAGCGGCTGCGCCCCGCCTTTGGGCATTTGATTACTGCGGAGTTTTTTATGCCATTGACAAAAGCACGCCATCTGGACTCAAAGCATTGGCTGGAGATATCAAGAAGTACTTTGAATATCTTGAGAAAAACTCAGAACATCCTGATAACAAGTTTCAAGAACTTGCTCAGCTTACAGGTTATCTCTTTCCCCAATATGGAAATGATGATATTGCTGAGGAAGATGCAAAGACGGAATTGTTCACTGAAGCCATTCGGTCTCCGGAGATTCTTAATCTAATAATGCGAAAATCGAAAGGAGAAAATGTTGATGACTCCGAGATGGGTTCGGAGATGATTAAGCTTGTGGCAACTAAACCAGAACTTGCTTCAGTATTTGCGAGATATTTTATGAAATCAGAGACTTCAATGAAGAATATCCCAAAAACCAAACGACAAACTAGTAAAAGATGATTTCCCTTTTCCGCTCACCACACCTTCAGATCAATACCCTCGATTCTCACCATCTCGCCCTCGGAGTGCACCACCACTCCCGAGTGCACCTTCTGCATCATGCAGTGCTCGGGCAGAAACCGCACTGTCTCTCCTACCTCCGGCCTCCGGCCACGGCTTACCGTCCCCTCGAAGGCAGCCACCATGCAGATTCCAATGTCCTCGGGCGCTGGAAGGCCTTGCAGCAGGTGCACTGGCCCAACCAGGTGCACGGTTACTATCCCCTGCCGGCTCTTGAGAACCCTGGCAAAATGGGTGATTGGGCAGCCCAGAGGCCGGTATCGGAAGATGCCGCCCGCTTTCAGCCGCGCTTCCGGATTGAAGGGGTGCAGGTCCTCCCGGCAGGATGGCTCGCCTGCCAGCGGGGCCAGGGCAAAGTCCGCCCGCAGCCCGTCCAGAACGCCGATGATCTCCTCGCCTTTCTCTGAGCTTGCCAGCAGCGCTGCGATCTGCTCGGCCCGGCCCAGAAATCTCTCCTGCCTGAGAATTGGGCACCTGTCCAGCCCCGCCACGTCCACAAGCTTAGAGGCAAACTCCCGGCAGCTACCAAGGCCGCACTCCCCGCAATTGTATCCCGGCAGGAGCTTTTCGATCTGCTTCATCTTTCTTCCTCACTCGCCGGTATACTCCATGAATCCGTCCAGGTGGCGCAGAACACCCCGGTGATGCTCCCTGGCGATGCGCAGCTCCCCGGTGCAGAGGGTACAGATGGCCAGAGGAGGATTATGCCGCAGGACCATCTCTCCATCGATATCCGGCCAGCCGGCCATGAGCTGGGCAAGCTCAGCCGATCCCTTGCCAGACAGCCCGTTGGCCTCGATGATCCGGCATCCAGGATTCGCCTCCAGGATCCGTTCCCTGAAGACCTCCCTCTCCGCCTGGGAGACCAGGTCTCCCTTGGTCATGACCGCTGCATCGGCAGTGGTGAGCAGCGGCCCTACCTTGAGTGGACTGTTGGGTCCTGTAGTGACATCGATCACGCAGATGGCCAGAGCCCTGTCCGGATAGGGAGCGCAGCGCAGACAGAGCCCGGCAGTCTCATTGAGCAGGATGTCCGCCCCCTGAGCTATAGCCCACTGCAGCATCTCGTCGAAGTTGTAGATGGCATAGTGGTCCGGGCACATGTCCTTGGCCAGGCCCACTGCTACCGGCACCCCCAGGCGTTTGAACCGGAGGTCATCCTCAGTCCACATGCAGTCGATCTTGACCAGAGCAGGGTGATGTCCCGCCCGGAGCAGGTCCTTTACGGCATGCATCAGCACCGAGGTTTTGCCGGACCCAGGAGTTCCGGCGACCACCACCATCTTCAAGCCACTACCTCGCCCTGGCGTATGCTCTCGCGCAGCGCAGTCAGCCAGCCGTCCAGCCTCTCTACATCCCGGAAGACCCTCTGCTCATCTTCGTTGGTGCTGATCACCTTGGTCATGCTGCCGTTCTTCATTACAATGCGGCGGGAGGCCATGAGGGCGAGCATTGGATCATGAGTTACTACCACCACGATCTTTCCCTCTCCTGCCAGAAGGCGGAGAGCCTCTTGCTTCTTGATCCCCGCATTTTCAATCTCGTCGATGAGAACAATTGGCGAGTCGCTGATTACTGCAATATCGGCAACCATCAGAGCCCTAGATTGGCCGCCGCTGAGAATGGTAAGCTGAAAGGCAGGATTGACCGGCTCTCCGGTGAGGGTGTTGGCGAGAGCAATGACCCGCTCTGCCAGCATGGGGTCCTTTCCCCTCGATTTGGCATGCATCCGCAGAAACTCGCCTACCGTCATATCCGCCAGAAAGTGCATATTCTGGGAGAGCTGGGCCACCAGCTTCTTTCTGGGATTGCTGCGCAGCTCCGCAGCAGGCGGCTGGTTGTTGATGAAAATTCTCCTGCCGGAAGGGGTGTCGCCAAAGGCGAATTGCTCAATGTCGGCGATGAGAGTGCTCTTGCCTGAGCCGGTGGGCCCTACTATTCCTATTATCTCGCCGGGAGCGATCTCTATCTCGGATACGCCATCGGGATGGCCTTCCTTGTCTACCCCGCCTTTGATTGTGAGCGTCAGGGGCGTGGCCTCGGATTTGACCTCATTCATCATCATAATCATCATCTCTTGCCATCCAAAAATTCTGCCGCTTGCTCCCAGCTGGAGACGGTCTTTTGCGGCCTGATCATCTGCAGACTGTGATCCTCTATCATCCGGGAGACACCGCCTCCAGTGATATTGAGAAGGATCGTCTCATTTCGCTGGACGCTTCCAGCTTCGATTGCCTGCTCCAGCGCCGCGACGGCTATTGCCGGTGCATTGAGAATGTCGATCTCCTCAGACTGCTCAAAGAGCTTTTTGGCAGCGGCAGCCTGCGAGTTCGTTATGCCGTAGACATCGCCGCAGGTATCCTGCAGCGCGTCCTTTACCCCCCCTGGCATCCCGTAGGGTGGCTTGCGGTTAAAGAGAACATCATCGAACATGTCATCACTGACAGGCTCGGGCTCATTTCCCTTCCAGGCATAGTAAATGGGCGCATTGGGAAGATTCTGGGCCAAGTGCAGCCTGCAAAGGACAAAGCCGAACCGTCCATCTGCCCTGAGACGAAGGGCCGCCTCCCAGGCTGCTATTCCGCCTGTGCCGCTGCCCACAGCCTGGAAGTAGTGCCTGGGAATCTCGCCCAGGGTGATGGCGGCATCGAGCATCACTGTTCCCATCCCGTCCCGACGGGCAATGTTTCTCGCTCCTCCTTCCGGAGCAAAACCGGGTAGGGATTGAACCTTTTCCGCAATTGATATCGCATCATAGTAATCGCCCTTTACAGCGATCAGCGTCACCGGACCGGCGCCTCTGTCTTTGCCCATGCCTTTGACCATGCCTTTGTCTCTGGATTCAACTGCAGGAAGAGCAGTCCACATCCTCTCCAGGGCCCTTTCCGGCACAAAGAGAACCAGAGGCTGGCCGGTGATCAGTGACACATGTGCAAAGGCGCGGGAGGTGTTGCCGGCGGAAGCCACTACCAGCGTGGGATTGTCGCC
>DAONES010000072.1:0-9880 GCA_035403205.1 Methanothrix sp.
GAAGGAGGGCAGAGTCGAGATTCTGCGGTTTGCCAATCGCGTTCCTCTGGTCTATCAGCAGGGGGCCTGCGCCATGACCCACGGAGTGGAGAACGTCTCCTGGAAGAACTATTCCCTGGGCCAGCCCACGGGAAGCGGAGTTCCTGTGGGCCCGGTGGTGCTGCTGGTCCACATCGCCTCAACCAACATCCCGTTCACCTCTGAGAGCAAGGATGCCGTTGCCGATATGCCCGAAATCCTGGCGGAGATCGACCTGGGGATGAAAGAGGTGGCAAGAAAGCTGCGCCGGTACCTGGCCAGACAAAGCATTCTATCCGATCGGAGGGAGAAGGAGGAGATCATCAGAAAGATCCTGCCCCGCATCGCCCAGAAGCTGTCCGATGTTCTGGAAAAAGATCTGCCGGACATCGGGCCTGTGGTGGCAAAGATCATGGGCAACCTTCTCGTCTTCCGGAAGGTTGAGAAGAGCAACGGACTGCTGAACGTTAAAATATTGCTGGAAAATCATAGCGAACATCTTCAGTCCTTCAGGCTGCACGAGGTTCTGGCGGCTCAGGCGGAGAGCGTCACTCCTGCCGGAAAGGTAGCCCCTCTGGGAGACGGCTACGATTACCACTGGAAGCTCTCCATCGCTCCCGGTCAGTCTGCCGCCATCAGCTACAGCATAACCGCCGAGGGCGCGGCCCTGAAGGAGCCGGTGGTCGAGGGTCTGGATGCGGAAATTGTCACAGGAGCAAAGGTGATCTAGCCAATGGAAGAGTCCGAAGGGAAGACCGAATTTAATGAGACGCAGAGAGCAAAGAAAGCGGAAAAATCAAAGATGGCAGAGGGAAAGCTGCTCGGCCTAGCTGGAAGCCTCTATGACCAGTTTCAGCAGGGAATAGTGCCTCACATATCCCTGCCATCCAGAACCAAAGGAAACATCGAGTATTCCACCAGGGAGGATGTCTGGGTCTACGGAGACCAGGAGACGACCCGCAGTGTCAAGACAGTCCGAGGAGCCAAGACGCTTCTCAAGACGGTGCACCTGGCTGAGCTGCTCATCAAAGAGCACCTGAAGAACAATCGGGGCTCGACATTGAGAGAGATCTATTACATCTCCGAAAACTGGGATATCGCAAAGTTTCATGAGCAGGCGGAGAGCGACCGGCTGATCGAGGACATGGAGATAGTCACCACCATGCACCGGGAGGACTTTCATGTCCGGCCTGAGGAGGATGGTGCTGCGGTGTTCGGGCCTCTGCGCCTCAAAGAGCAGACCCGCCGCGGCGAGAGGGAGATGCACTGCCAGGAGGATGTGGGCGAGGCAGGCTATCAGATACCCTTCAATGTGGATAACCTGGAGTTTTTGAGCCATGATGCAAAGATGGTCATGGCCATTGAGACCGGCGGAATGTATGCCCGGCTGATCGAGAACGGCTTTGATGAGGAGTACAATGCCATTTTAGTTCATATCAAAGGCCAGCCGGCCCGGTCCACCCGCCGCATCATAAAAAGGCTGAACACGGAGCTGAACATTCCGGTTGTGGTCTTCACTGATGGCGATCCCTGGTCCTATCGCATCTTTGCCAGCATCGCCTACGGTGCCATCAAGAGCGCTCACCTCTCCGAGCACCTGGTTACACCTGGGGCGCGATTCCTTGGGGTGCAGCCCAGCGACATTGTGGACTACAACCTCTCCACAGACAAGCTGACCGATAAGGATATTCAGGCCCTGAGAAGCGAGCTGACCGATCCCAGGTTCAACACGCCCTACTGGGATAAGCAGATCCGCCTTCAGATGGACCTCAAGAAGAAAGCAGAGCAGCAGGCCTTTGCGGGAAAGGGCCTGGACTATGTGACCAAGACCTACCTGCCGGAAAGGCTCACAGAGATGGGGATAATCTGACGCAGATCATCGATTTTCATACTCACATCTATCCGCAATGGGTGGCGGCCAAGATCCTGCCTGCCGCTAAGAAGAAGCTGAAGGTGGCGGTGCCCGGCACCGGCTCGCCGGAAGACCTGTGCGGCATGATGCAGGCCGGAGGGATCAGGGGATCGGTGCTCCTGCCCCTGGCCAAAGGCAGGGAGGACGTCTCCAGCCTGAACGACTGGATTATATCGGTCTGCCGGGAGTGCCGGGAGCTGACTGCCTTTGGCGCTGTTCATCCCTTCATGGAAAACCTGGAGGCAGAGCTGGACCGCCTGGCCGGCTGGGGCATCAAGGGAGTGAAGATGATGCCCCTCTTGCAGGAGGTCTATCCTGATGATCCACGATGCAGCCAGCTCTTTGAGGCACTGATAAAGAGAAAGATGATTCTGGTATCCCACGCCGGTCGGGACCCGCTGGACCGGCCCGAGATCTTCGGCACTCCGGATCGCTTCGCCAGGACCATCGAGTGCTACCCGGAGCTGGAGATTGTCCTGGCCCATCTAGGAGGATTGCGCATGTGGGAAGATGTGCGGCGCTATCTTCTATCCGCGGGAGAAAACGTCTATTTCGATACCGCATATGTCTCCTTTTACATGAATGAAATGGAGATGAAAGAGCTGATCCTGGACATCGGGCCGGAGAGGGTGATGTTCGGCAGCGATTATCCCTGGGAGGAGCCGGGACGGGCTGCGGAGATCATCAAGGGCCTGGGCCTCGGCGAAGAGGCAGAGCAGGCGGTTTTTGGCAGGAACGCATCCAGGCTTCTCAGTCCAAAGGTTGCTGGTCCAAAGGTTTAACTTCTTTAGAAGAGATCTGCTGATTCATGAAACGCGATCTGCTTGACATTTTAGCCTGTCCGATGTGCAAAGGAGACCTCACTCTTGAAGTATTCGAGGAGAATGAGCGGGAGATAGTAACCGGAAAGCTCTGCTGCAAGGCCTGCAAGGAATGCTATCCCATTGAAGACGGAATTCCCAATATGCTCCCGCCAGATCTACGAAATTGATCTCGCATCAGCTGAGTTCGTATCCGTTGATTTCACATCAGCAAAATATTTATATAATATTGTGAGGTAGTTGATACGGGGGAGCTATAGCATTGGATCACGTTATTCACATCAACAATGGCAGCGGGGCGGCTAAACCAATTGTCTTGCGTCTTCTTCCCGGCGAGGAGACCATATTCAATCTCAAGGTCCTCAATGACGGAGAGCCTTCCAACATCTCTCTTCAGGCCAGCAGCCCCGTCTTCAAGTCGGTGCGCTTGAAGAAGCCGGATCATTACGTGGTCCTTGAGGAGATCGTGCCAATTCTTGCCAGGATGCCGGCCGACAAGAAGCGATTGGACGGCGAGATCCTCCTCACCAGCGGCAGCGGAGAGAGCAGGGTGCCCATCACTCTGCTACGCGATTCGGAAGATCCGGGCGATGATCTGGAGGATCCCGGTCTGCAGGGGGACGAGGAATTGAGGGACTATGAAGCCGATGAAGAAGATGAGGACCCTGATCCGGCTGACCGGCTGATCACCGGCAGGGATCGGGATGATGCTGATGATGAATCCATTGATAGCGATGATGATGATGATGGATACGGCCATGAAAGCATCAGGCGAAGGAAGGGCGAGAAAGAAGAGGATGACCTCGAGGACGATGGCGAAGAGACAGAAAAAGAGCCTCGACGCATATCATTTTCTCGCGACAGGGATCTGGAAAGATACCGGTCAGCCCGAAAGCGAAAGGCCGCCAGAACTACAGAGGAACGTGAGGACGGGTCAATGCAAAAGCCGGCCAGAGGCCGTGCGGGGAAGCATCGCGCAGCTGCAGTGGGCGATAATGACGCCGATGACGTTATGGACGTTCCTGATGATAATAGCGATCGCATTGTCCGCATTGAGGATCGCTCCCGGTCCAGAATTGACGATCGTTTTGTAGACCCGAGCAATAGGCAGGATGATATTCCCCGTTTTGTCACCCGAAAGGTGCCTTTCGTCGAGCCGGAAGAGCGGAAGGAAGGGCGAGATGAGCGGGATGAGTTGAAGACGGGAGAGTGGGCGGAAGAGAGACGGGATGAAAGGCCGGATGAGGGGCAAGTGGCTGGGCGAGAGGTGTGGCAAGAGGAGAGGCGAGAAGAGAGAACGGATGAGCGGATGAGGCAGGCCACCGATTATGAAAATCGCTTCCGGATCCCTGGTCAGGAATTTGATAGCATGGGGCGAGAGGCGCCTATTTCATCCTCCGGGGCGGACGCCGCGGAAAGTTATGAGAGGGCCCCAGAAGATCCGGATGCCTACGCTGAGCGGGATGATGGGTCACAGTCCGATTATCTGGACAGATTGGGCGGCATTGGCGGCATGGGGTCGATTAAGGTCGTCCCTGCAATTTTATTTCTGGCGCTGGTCATTGTCCTTGTAATGACCTTCATCACCATGAATATTCCCGAGTTTCCCGGCGCTCTGGCGTCGTCCATCCTGATCGTTACCCTTATCATATACGGAGCGGCTACTTTGCTCAAGGCGTGAGATGTAATTTATGAGATACATTGTGGTCACAGGCGGGGTTATGAGCGGGCTTGGCAAGGGCATCACTGCGGCGTCCATTGGCAGGCTGCTCATGAACAGGGGCTATAAGGTCACAGCTATCAAGATTGATCCTTACATCAATATAGATGCCGGGCTCATGAGTCCGTTTCAGCATGGAGAGGTCTTCGTCCTCAAAGATGGCGGCGAGGTGGACCTGGACCTGGGCAACTACGAGAGATTTTTAGATGTGGAGCTGACCCGCGACCATAACATCACCACCGGCAAGGTTTACAGCACAGTCATAGAAAAAGAACGCAGAGGGGAGTATCTGGGAAAGACTGTGCAGATCATCCCCCATATCACCGAGGAGATCAAGAGGCGCATTCGCCAGGTTTCCCGCGATGGTGGCTGCGAGATCTGTCTGATCGAGGTTGGTGGGACGGTCGGAGATATCGAGTCCATGCCGTTCCTGGAGGCCATGCGGCAGCTCAGGTACGAGGAGTCTGGCAACATTTTCTTCGTTCACGTCACCCTGGCGCCCTCGACAGTGGATGGCGAGCAGAAGACCAAGCCCACCCAGCACAGCGTCAAGGAGATGCGACAGCTGGGCTTGCAGCCGGACATGATAGTAGTAAGATGCGAGCGGCCTCTGCTGGAGGAGACCAAGCACAAGATCGCCCACTTCTGCGACGTTCCCATGGAGGCGGTGATCAGCGCCCACACAGCGGCCGACATTTACCGCGTGCCCCTGCAGATGGAGGCGGAGGGCCTGGCAAGGTACCTCATGAAGGCCATGCGGCTCTTCCCGCTGGAGGAGAGGAAGGACTGGGATGAGTTCGTGGCCAAGATGGATGCCGCCGAGGGCGAGGTGAAGGTGGCCATAGTCGGCAAATACACAGTCGGCTCGCAGTGCGCCGATCCAATGGAGGATGCGTATCTATCCATCCGGGAGTCGCTCAAGCATGCCGGCATTGAGGCCGGGGTGAAGATCGATGTGCAGTGGGTCGATGCCGAGGAGCTGGAGCACGGCTCGCCGGACATCATCCTGAGGGACGCAGATGGCATACTGGTTCCCGGCGGCTTCGGCTCTCGGGGGACTGAGGGCAAGATCAAGGCCGTGCAGTACGCCAGGGAGATGAAGGTTCCCTACCTGGGTCTGTGCTTTGGAATGCAGCTAGCTGTAATCGAGTACGCCCGCAACGTCTGCGGCCTGAACGGGGCGAGCAGCACAGAGTTCGGCGCGACCCCGCACCCGGTGATTGCTCTTCTTCCCGAGCAGGAGAAGATCAGGAATATGGGTGCCACCATGCGGCTGGGCAACTATCCGGCACACCTCTCTGAGGGAAGCCTGGCTCACAAAATCTACGGGACGGAGGATATCGTGGAGAGGCACAGGCACCGCTACGAGGTCAACCCCGCCTATATCGCCCAGATTGAGGAGAAGGGCATGAAGTTCTCGGGCAGAAACGGGGATTTGATGGAGATCTGCGAGATACCCGGCCACCCGTTCTTCTTTGCTTCGCAATTCCACCCGGAGATGAAGTCCAGGCCAGGCAGGCCATCGCCGCCGTTCCTGGCGTTCGTAGAGGCGATGAAGGGGAAAAGCAAATAGGATGATTTAAGGGAAGAACATTTGTCTGGCTCTTTCCTTAAAATTTATAGTCCACTCCAACTAACCATGAATCTATGTTTAGATTATGATCTGAAAATATGCAATGAGATAGGTAGCCATGCTTAAAACAATTAATATAAAACGATTTAAAAATATTAACGAGTCAAATTTGGACCTTGATCGCATAAACATACTTATAGGGGCAAACAATTCTGGAAAGAGTAGTATTCTGCAGGCAATACAATTTGCAGTTTCAGTAGCTCAGACGTCGAGTCTAGAGAAAGGAGCCGTTTGGAGGAATCGAGAAAGAATGCCAACATCGATTTCACCTAACCAGCTAATTTATTCACCATTTAGAGATGTCACTGCATTAGCACCAAACCGGGATCTAAGAGAAGATCCTAATTATGCTATTTTAATTGGATTTATTGACAATAATTCAAACAGTGTAGAAGTCAGCGTCCGAAAAGGTAGGAATAAAAATGTCACAATCGAACTCAAGGGCTTGACATTAGGTGAGGAACTTAGAAGAATTGAAGAGCCATTCAGTATATTTGTGCCAGGATTGGCTGGAATCCCCTCTGCTGAAGAATATAAAACGCCCAGTATTGTGAGAAAGGCCGCTGCGAAAGGGGATGCAAATAATGTCTTCAGGAATGTTTTAAATTTACTCTACAGAGATTCAGAAAATTGGCGCAGATTTAAAGATGATTTTCAATTAATATTCCCAGATATGGATATAAATATTGAATTTAATCCAGACAGAGATGAATTTATAGAAGCTACAATTGGAACAGAAGGGCGAAAGTTACCCATCGATGCAGCAGGAACAGGAGTCTTGCAGGCAGTGCAAATTCTTTCGTATGTTAATGTATATAAGCCAAAACTATTGCTGCTCGATGAGCCCGATTCTCATCTGCATCCAAATAATCAGCGCAAATTGGCAAACATGCTAATTAAATTAGCCGAGGAAAGAGATTTTCAAATCATATTATCAACACATTCTAGGCATATAATTGATGAATTCAATGGAAATGCCAAAATGCATTGGGTTCGCAATGGAGGGATTATTGATAATAATAGCTTCGATGAAGTCTCTGTGCTTTTAGATTTAGGGGCATTAGATAAGGGGGATTTATTACTCCAGGACAATATGAAATGTGTTTTATTAACAGAAGATAAAGATATATCCCCGATAATTGCACTTCTTGATGCTTCTGGATTTAAAATGAAGGACGTTGATCCTTGGTCATATAGCGGTTGCACAAAAGTTGACACCGCACTTGTGTTAAACGCCTTTATAAAGAAACATGCTTCTGCTTCGACCGTATTATTGCATAAAGATAGGGACTATTTAAGTGACAGCGAAGCAGAAGAATTCAAAGCATCGGTGGAGAAGGCTGGAATTAAATGCTTTTTAACTAAAGGAACAGATATTGAATCGCATTATCTCTCTGAAAAACATATTCATGAGTTATACCCACAGATTTCTCTAGAATATGCTAAAGAAATTATAAAACAAAGTTTTGAAGACGCTAAATCCAATTCTATTGAGAAATTTATTAATTCAAGAACACAAATTGAAGAAAAAGAATGTCGAAAGAACGGACCAAGAGCTCATGTAAATAACGGAAAAATTTCTAGCAATGCAAATAAATTATACGAGGCTAATCCAAGTAGATATTGCCATGGTAAATCTGTTATTAAGCGTGTTAGGGGGAAGATTAGAGACGAAATTAAAAAGGATATAAATATATATAGAGCTACAGAATTTATAAAAGATGATGCACTGACCGAAATGGGATTAGCTATTTGGAATAAAAATAACAAAGCAAAATGAGAAAATAAATAAGCGTTAAGATGCTTTAAAATTAGATCGTGTGTTATTCGAAAGGAGACTTCAAGGCAACCTCAAAGCGCCACCACCAAGACCATCAAATTGATAGACGTCCCCTGATTGCGGTAGCTGTAGTTGCCGCCTTTGAAGTTTATCGCACCGCGGCAGTTTGATGATGCCACCAACAGGACGATCGAACTGATCGATGTCCTCTGGCTTCAAGGCGATGCCATAATTGCGGCATTCGAGGTGGAGCACACCACTGCTATTTACTCCGGGCTGCTGAGGATGTCGGACCTGGTAAGCATGCAGCCCAACATCAAGCTCGATCTGTTCATGGTTGCGCCGGATGAGCGGCGGGAGAAGGTGTTCTACGAGATCAACCGGCCCACCTTCGCCAGGCTGAAGCCGCCCCTCCCGAAGATCTGCCGGTTTATTCCTTACTCGGAGCTGAAGAAAGAGGTCGAGCAGATTGGCAGCAGAATGCGCTACATGAAACCGGAATTCATCTCTGAGATTGCGGAAAGCTGCGAGCCGGACTATTCGTGACGCGGCCAGGCAGGATTCCCGCCGCTGCAATTCAAGCTGTCCTTTCCCGTCCCCCCCGGATTTCTGGGCTGCAAAGGCCCGGCCCCCTTGCCGCCCACCGGCAGCAGGCCCTCCGGGCGGTCCCTAGCGGGCAGCCCTCCCCAGGCGAGCGCCCGACCGCGCCCCCCCGAGTCCGCTCTCCTGGCTCGCCGCCTGCGGATGCACCGCCGCCCCGGGCACGCGCCCGCACGCCCACGCGCTCCTGCGGGTGGGCCGAATGATAAGCAACATTAGCACGCTATTCTGAAGCGGTATTCCTTCTTTTTTCGATACCCATGACGATTTCATCCAATGTCAAGTCAAGCACATGAGAGCGTTCCTTTGTATAATCGCCTCTTCCCATATCGAAGCTTTGAAGGAAGCGAACGGCATCCAAAGGCCCGAGGGCTTCAGCCAGAGCCTCTATCCCGATCCTCCTTATCTCTTCTGCGCTTCTGACATCAGTCTTGGAAGACATTAATCAACCACCTCAAAGGACTCTCAATTTCGATATAGATCTGGTTCTGTTTTATTCTTGCGACTCTCAGCACATCATCATCAACTGTAAACATAATGTCTGCTGCTCGTTCAGCACATGAAATGTGCACGGCATCCATGGATTTAAAGCCAAGTTTTTCCAGCTCTGATGCCCTTTTGATAATACTCTTGTCAATCATAATTTTTTCTGTGGCAAGGGATGACAGAAAAAAGGCATCAGACCGTTTCTTCTGATCCGTCACGGCAGACAATTCAAAATCTATTGCCTCACTTCCAACCAATGTCCAGTCATCATTACATCGGCCCAAGATAGTCAAAACTGCTTCGGATTCGATCCTAATTCGATCTTGCGCCCGATCATCAAAGGGTCTGCATAAACAACAGACGTCCATATAGACTTTCATATCACCATGATGAACCTGCATCAGACTTCTTCCAGAGGTATGAAATCCGCCTTCTCTTTCTGCAGCCGCTCCCATCTGGCCTCGATGATCTCCTCCAGATCACCTTCCTCATAGAATCTGATCAGCCTCTGCAAGACTTCATCCTCTGTCTCGCTGCCACGAGCCAGAAGCTTTAAGCGGATCTTGATGTCTTCATTGACGTGAATCGTTGCGCCCATTGTCACACCATACCAGGGTCCATTTTGCCTCTTTTCTCAGTTAAACGTTTTCATGGCCTCATTTAAAAATTATTTTGCATAGTCCATAATATCGTATGGCTGCATTATGCATTTTCATGATCGATCATCTCATGATGTGGCTCCGTACGACCGACGTATAGAAACCCGACTGCATGATCAACCGGCCCACCTTCGCTCGGCTGAAGCCGCCTCTCCCGAAGATCTGCCGGTTCATTCCTTACTCGGAGCTGAAGAAAGAGGTCGAGCAAATTGGCAGCAGAATGCGCTACATGAAACCGGAATTCATCTCTG
>DAONES010000073.1:0-9774 GCA_035403205.1 Methanothrix sp.
GGATTCAGGGTCCAGTCACGAAGGTGTTCGTGGGTTCGAATCCCATCCCCCGCACTTAATTACTAGTAAGGCATAAATACCAGGGAGTGTACTATTTCTAATTGGTGAGCCTCCATGGTTATGCCTGATAAGTCTCGTTATGTTTACCTCTATCTACCTTCTGCTCAGGACAAAGCCCGGTGGGAGAAGCTGGCGGAAGAAGCAAAGGTACCTTTATCGAAGTATGTAATTGAGGTATTTGAGAGCGCTCTGGCCGAAGAATCCGATTTCAAACCTCGTGGTGAATTAGTTAAGGAGGTCGGTACGCTCCGATCCGAGAACAAAGAGCTTCGGGACGATCTTAAGCAGAAAAAGATTGTTCTGGAGAAATATGAAAATGAACTCAAAAGATACCGCAGCGAAGCTTTTGTAGATGATCAATTCGAAGGTGCAAGAAAATATAATAAGGAAATTATTGCTATTCTAAAGCATGGCGTCACTGTTGATAGCTACAAACTACTTGGAGAGCTGGGTATTGACCCAAAGGATTCCGATCTGGTAAAGGCAGTGTCCAGACAGCTTGAGGACCTTGAGGCGTATGGTCTGATCGCTTCGACTCCGCGCGGATGGAGATGGATTTGATGAATAGTGTTCAAAGCAAAGTCTTGAGTGAGTCATATAACAATTCAACATCGAATATAGATGGATCTGAAAAATTCATTAATTATTTTAAGGAAGATTGTGGGATTCGAGGCATTTCTTCCGAGACCACTCGACGCTATTTGTCGTCGCTCGGAATATTTAACCAATACTTGACAGAGAGGGCTCAAGATATTCTTTATGTGGACAAGGAAGTCATAAGAGGGTTTTTGGACTACCTCCGTCGAGAGAGAAAAGTTAGCCAGAAAACCATAGAGAATTATTTCTCTGCTCTCTCCAGTTTCTATGATTTCCTTGAATATGAGGGGTATGTCAACAAGAATCCAATTAATGCGGTTAGGAAACGGTATATTAGAAGCTATAAGGACAATGATGAAGGCCAAATGAGGAAACTCATATCAGTCGATGAAATGGCCAGACTCATAAGCTCGATAATTGATGTGAGGGATAAGGCAATAATCACTTTGCTCGCCAAAACAGGTATCAGACGGCATGAAATGATCGAACTGGATGTTGATGACATCGACTGGGGAGAGCAGGAAATCCGGCTGAAACCGACCCCGAAGAGGACTAACAGGACAGTTTTTTTCGATGATGAAACTGCTATAGTCCTTCATCGTTGGGTAAAGGCAAGAGAATCACGCAATAGGAACAATATAATGGCTCTATTCATAAGCAACGAGGGAGGACGATTGGGTCGTAACGCCGTCTATCATGCAGTCACTAAGGCAGCTATGAAAGTAGGCATGCACAATCCAAACTCAAAGAAAGCAGAAGATCGTTTCAGTCCACACTGTTGTCGTCATTGGTTTACGACTCATCTAAGAAGAGCTGGCATGTCGAGGGAGTTTATCCAGGAGCTACGAGGCGATGTGCGAAAGGAAGCCATTGATATCTACGATCACATTGACAAGAAGGAGCTTAGGGAGAGCTATCTGGCGCATATACCCCAGCTTGGAATTTAGCTATCGAATAAATCTATTTTTTAGCTTTCGCGCAGCTCTTACAAATATCTTCCCCATTAGAATTTGGAATCAAATCCAATTTAGATGTCGGATGGCCACATAGGGAGCATCTACCAATGCCTGCAGCCTCTATAATCTTCCTGTCTTCTTCGGTCTCATTACGGAGCACTATTCCCATGCTGTATTTAGCTTCAGATCTGAGTCGATGCGGTGCCTGGTCGGACCATGCTTCATAAAACTCCCTGTTCAAAGAGCACGCAAACAACGGAGGCCTTCCCGTTTGGCCACTTCGAGGTTTTTCCTGGCCAATGGAGATTCTGTCAATAGCTCCTTCTCTTGAAAGTTTATCCACGTAGCGTCTTACGTTATTGATAGATAGGCCAGTTCTTTTTGCTATTTCTGGCTCGGTGAAGGGCGGCAATCCATTGACGTGGCCTTGGTTAATTATCTGCAAGATTTTAAGCATCTCTTCCCTGTCTACATGAGTGTTCATTCCGGCCAGTTTCAACATGCAGTAGGCTTCAAAGTGCTCATCGCGATCCAGCCGCCTTTGGCTTCTCTCAAACCGCTCCAGGATATCTTTTAACTGATATGTTTCAGCCATCTCTCGGAGACCTTGTTGTCATAGATACTTAAATCATTTGTTGCACATAAAATTATTTTCTGCAACTAATTAAATATAAATAGATTAATGTATTACATGAAATGCATGTTAGTAGTGAAAAGACAGGTCATCAGAGGACACCAATTCCTCACCATTCCACGTGAACTGGCTGAAAAGTTGAGTGGTCATTACATGAAGGTCTCTATAGTGGAAAATCGATTGATTTATGAGCCAATCCTTGAGGGCGATGATTTCTGTGAGTAAATCCCCAATTTGGATGGAAGTTTGGATGGAAGCCCTTGGTATGCTTCATGAGATCACTGAGGTGGTAGAGGGTCTTTATACGGCAGCCATTGGTCCAGCAATAGTCTTCATCCCTGAAGAATTGGCGGAGAGACTTGAGTCGCATATAGGTGAGAAAATCGGCATTCTTCGCACAGATCATGACTACAGGCTCAGGATATTTGAATCGGAAATAAATCAAGAGGAGACCAAATCGACTAAAAGCAATCCTCTAATCGAAAGCTTAGGGAAGTCGATGATCTCCACTGAAATGAGCAAATCTTTGACTGTGATTGGCTGAGATGGAGGAACATCAATGACCCTGGTTGACGCCCACAAAAGCAGGCTCGCTCTCAAATATGGCATAGATCCGGAGCATCCTCAGGTGAAAAGCCTGGTGGAATCTGGGCATCTCAAGAGCATAAGCTCCACCGAGGAGCTCCAGGCTCTCTTATTCAGGCAGGACGTCACAGGCACAGGAATCTACATCGGATATCCAAATGACGGTGGATGCTTCACGATAAGATTAGACGAACCTCTAAATAGAGACGGAAAAGAGCTGAAATATCTGCACAAATCCGAGGAGTTAAACCACCTCTTCGTGCCTTCAGGTTTGGATTTAGCTGCAGCCAAAGAGCTAATAATCACGGAAGGTGAACTGAAGAGTCTCTGTGGTTTCCTCAATGGCCTTTCTGTTGTTGCACTCAGTGGTATCTGGAACTGGAGAACACAAGGACCCGAGGCCGAGTTGCTTGCTGATGGCGACAAGCTATCTGACTCTCAAGCATTGATCTCAGAATTGAATCGGGACTGGAATTGTAAACATATCACGCTTCTATATGACAGTGACATCACTATCGATCATCCCGGTTATCCGGCTTTTCAGAGATTGGCAGAGCAGTTCTACAGATTAGGGGCAGAAGAAGTCAAGATAGTTACTCTTCCTTCTATTGATGAGAAGGGAAAGACCGGGCTTGATGATTTCCTCTTGGCCAAAGGAGAAGACGGACCCAATGATCTCAAGAAGATCATAGATCGGATGAAGCCTTATCTACCCTTAGGTGACGGTGCGGAGACATATTCAGAACGGCTTATTATGTTAGATGAACTCGAAAGCAAGCTTGATGCCGCCGTTGCCTATCTCGGGAATAAAGGAGAATACATCTGTAAAGATTGGCTGAAGAGATACATTCCTTTAGCCGATGACAGAAAATCGTTACTAAGAGATGCTAAAGCCAAACTGGCAGACATACCAAAGAGAAAACTGAGAGCAAAGAGATCGATTGGATCACGTAAATCCAATCTTGGGTCCCTGTACGATCAATCCTTCAATTTGCTCCAGGATACCAGGTACAACATCGATGAAAGAGGAAATCTATGCAAGATGGAAATGAAGAAGATCGAGGGGCAGGAAAACATTTACTTCAAGCCGTTATGCAACTTCGTGCCTTATCCAATCAGACAAATATCAAAAGACAATGGTGTCGAAGTGGAGCGGTTTCTGGAAGTCTCAGCTATCGGCATGGATGGATGCCACTTCAAACCCACCATAGTCCCTCTGAAAACCTTCGCAACCATGGAATGGATAACACCAAGCTGGGGTGCCCAAGCCTCCCTCGAAGTAGGATGGCTGATCAAAGACGAGGTGCGTCACTGCATACAGTCCATGGTCGCTAAGGGCTCTGTGCCGGAGGAGACTGTATTTACTCACCTGGGATGGCGTAAAATAGGAGATCGGTGGGCTTACCTCCATGCAGGAGGCGCAATAGGTCCGCTGGCTCAAGTGGAGACCCCTAAGCGGCTAGCAAATTATATTCTTCCGACAAATACCGATCATCTGAAGGAAGCCCTAACTCTAAGCATAAATTTGCTGGATATCGGACCCAGAGATATAACCATTCCACTTCTATCCCTGGTATTCTTATCACCACTCTGTGAACCTCTACGATCGGCTGGCATAGAACCTGGATTCTTGATGTGGTTATTTGGATCAACCGGCTCTATGAAGAGCACACTGGCTGCTCTATTCCTGTCTCATTTTGGTCGATTCGATGGTAAATCACTTCCCGCGTCTTTCAGAGATACTGCGGCCTCGTTAGAGTCAGTTAATTTCGCTGCAAAGGATTCTCTGATGATTGTTGATGATTTCTATCCGGCCCATAATTATAGAGAAAGAGAAAAACTGGAGGGTGTAGCCCAACAGCTTACCAGGGCCTATGGTGACCGAACCGGGCGAGGCCGGATGAATGCAAACATGACTTCGAGGGCGAGCTACCCACCCAGAGGCATGGCCCTAGCTACGGGCGAAGATCTGCCCCATGGGGAGAGCTCTCTAGCCAGACACTTCGTCCTGGAACTTTCTCCAGGCGCATTAGACAAGAACAAGCTCTCGGAGGCTCAGAAGAATAAAGCTCTTCTAACCGAGGCCATGAGAGG
The DNA here is from genome assembly GCA_035403205.1 of Methanothrix sp. Classification (GTDB taxonomy): domain Archaea; phylum Halobacteriota; class Methanosarcinia; order Methanotrichales; family Methanotrichaceae; genus Methanothrix. The sequence continues at coordinate 4,927 of DAONES010000073.1, forward strand.
TTACCTGGAATGGCTGGCTCCACAACTTGATTCTATGCCTGCGGAGCTAAGATGCCAGTTTGAAGATCTCAGGAATCGGGCTCAAGCTGAGAATAGGCACCCCAGGCTGCCGGAAGCAGTCGCTCATTTATTTTTGGGCTTTAACGGCATCCTAGATCTCTGTATATTGAATGAAGTTTTATCTGAAGAGCAAGGCCAAAAGTTGGCTGAAGAAGCCTGGAATACGCTCAACAGAGTAGCAGAGAGACAGACAGAGACATTAAAGGACCAGCAACCTGCCCTAAAGTTTTTGAAAATTCTGCAGGAGCTTCTCTATCAGAAAAAGGTGTACTTGGCCGACCTCAAAAACGAGGTTCCGGCTGGTGCTGATCATCTGCCCGTTGAAAAGCGAATAGGTTGGCAGGGAGAAGGTATAGTATATCTCCACATGGGGAATGCCTTCAAAGAGGTTTACCAATACTGCAAAGACGAAGGAGAACTCTATCCAGTTCAAAAGAACACATTGATAAAACACATAGGACAGATGAACTTCTTTGCTGGAAGTCAGGAAAAAGGTAGATCCATCCAGAAGAGATTTGGGGATGAAAAGGCCTGGGTCGTACCTATCCGGGCAGGTCTCTTGGAGGTTGATTAGATGACTTCATGGAAGCCATGTATCATGATCAACAGGACCGATTTACTTAAACATTACTGGAATAAAAATATGCTTCGACTTCATGTCCTGGCTGTACTGTCTGTACCGGGATTTCCGGCTACAAGGACCAGGGATTACGCTGATGAGGATGGATCTGCTGGTCCATTCCGACCCATAATAGGAAACCATATTGAGAAATTACAGTACAAGCAGGACAGACAGGACATAGTATCTACAGATAATTTTATTCTTGTCCTGTTAGATATTTTTCATATAGGACAGATAGTACACTTGCAGGTCACAACTTGCAGGAGGTTTTTCAATTGAGACTACTCTATACGCCACCAGGACCTGAATCGGTAGCTACTGTTCTTGAACCTCCATACCCGTCGATCCCGACCTTCCATGAGCCGACAATTGAGCCTGAGGCCATAGAAGTGCCCGATTCTGAAATCATAATAATCAAAGATATGACAGCATGGACTGAGGTCCTTAGGGAAGTTCGTGATGCCAATATCTGCGGCCTGGATCTTGAGACGACAGGTCTTGATCCTCTGGTTGACCGGGTGCGGTTGATCCAGCTCGCCATAAAAGGAAAAGTGTTTGTGGCAGATATTCTATCCTTGGGTACTTCTATCCTGAATGATCTGGCAGATCTAATGGAGGATGGTGGAGTGAAGAAGGTGATTCACAACGCCAAGTTTGAACTCTCCATGATTCAGGCCAGCCAGGGCAGGCGGCTGAGATCAAAGAACATCTTTTGCACTATGCTTGCCTCCCAGGTCTGTTGGAGTGGCTATTACGTATTGATTCCAGCTCCGAAGGCCATCAAATTTCCTTGGAAGAGAAGCCGGACAGATCATAGCCTCAAGGCCCTGGTAAAGCGACATCTGGGATTGGAGCTCGATAAATCCTATCAAACTTCCGATTGGAGCTCAAATGTCCTTTCGATGGAACAGATGCAATATGCCGCTAAGGATGCCGAGGTTCTGCTACCTTTACACGGTATCCTGAACGAACTCCTCCGGATTAACAGACTGGAAGACGTGGCAGAGCTCGAATTTCAGACTTTGGCACCAGTGGTGGAGATAGAGTTATCTGGTCTACCCATAGAGGGTAAAGCAACTCTGGACATGATGGATAACAAAAGTGCTCAGTCACAGAAGCTAATGCAGGAGCTGCAAGATGATGCTCAGAGGAATGGATTCAAGCCCCGACCCAAGAAGGGTAAGAAACCTAATGACCTTATAAATCCTGGTAGCCGGATAGATGTGCTGGGATATCTGAATTTCCTTGGTTATCAGGCAGTATCCACAAAGGAAGATGATCTGAAGGCCCTAGGATGCCCTTGGGCGGATAAACTTCTCAAATATCGTCGAATATCTCGCCAGAAAAAGTTTCTGGAGGATTGGCTTCTCCGGACTTCTCCGGTGGACGGAAGGCTCCATGCCCAATATTTCCAGCTTTCCACAGTTTCGGGCAGGTTCAGCAGCAGAAAGCCCAATGCTCAGCAGATTCCTAAGCGGGGTGAAGATGGTCTGGCCATGAGGAGATTGTTCAAAGCCACTCCGGGAAGGATGATTGTGAAAGCTGATTTTTCAGGGATCGAACTTCGTATAATGGCTAAGCTCTCTGGCGATAAGACTATGATCGAGGCCTTTAAGGCGGGTCAGGATCTTCATAAACTCACTGCAAGCAAGCTATCTGGAGTTCCTCTGGAACAAGTTTCAAAGGAGCAGAGGCAGGCGGCAAAGAGTGCCAACTTCGGTCTAATTTATGGAGCTTCTGCTGGCCGATTCCAGGCTGCCGCAAAAGAGGAGTATGGTATAAATATGACGCTGGAGGATGCAGAGCGCATCCGTCAGGCCTTCTTCTCCACTTATCGTGGCGTAAAGATCTGGCACGAAGGCCAGAAGGTCTCAAAGTATAGACCTAAGAAGCACTACTTCCACGACATTGAACATTCCTATTTCAGTCGCCAATTGATATCCTCCAGAACCATACTCGGTAGGAAAAGGATCTGGGGCTGGTTCAAGCAAAATACCTTGGCGAAAGAGACAGAATTATTCAATTCTCCATCTCAAGGGACGGGAGCGGATCTCATCAAATCCGTTATGGTGGAGCTTTATGAGATCCTTTTATCAGAAGGGCATGATGAAATAAGGATGATCGGCTCCATTCATGATGAACTCCTCTTGGAGGGCCCGGAAACTCAGGCCCAGAAGATGGCGGAGATTCTAAAGGATGTAATGAAAAAAGTTGGCAGCGAGCTTCTTGATCCTGTGCCTGTCGATGCGGAGGTAACCATCTCGACGACTTGGGGCGGTGATTGATGATTCTAATTAGGACACAACGAAAGATAGAATATAGACATTTTACTTTGATCTGAGCACCGACCTGGCACTTCTCGGGATAGGCCTCGTGATAGGCCCGTCAACCTATTTTGAAAGCATCTCCTTATAGCTAACAATGTCATTATCTATTTTTGTATCAGCTTTGTTTGTGGCGAAGCATATCGTTTTAGCCATTAAGATATGTTAATTCTTCTAAATTAAGATCCTCACAATTGGTTTATCCTTCACATTAACCCACACATAAGCCTCCTAGAACTGCCCTCTTAATCTCCATGGAATCCCATAGGAATCCCCGAGGATCAACATAGGATAATGTTGTATTGCAATCTCGAAGATACAGACGCCAGAGATCTTCGATTGCTGATGAAGATTCTCCATAATTGCCAGTTCTGTCATAGCTCTTATATTCCCTGATCCACCCGCTGGGTCGGGGCAGGCGGTCCAAAACTCATCCCACGTGGCTCGATCCCACCCTGCGGATGCCAAAATTACCCCGATTCTGAGCGAATACCTCCAGCGATTATCCTGCGCCTAAATCTCTCAACGCTAATTTCTGGGAAGATAGCCTAAAGGGTTACAGAAAGGTCTTGCAATATTGGTGAGGTTATCTGTGTATAGTCCCGAAATCGTTGACTTTATAAAGCCTTCTCCGGTTATTACTTTTAATCTTATTCATAACATTTCTTCCTCTGTTCGATCCATGAATAGTCTGAATTTGGGTCGCGTACGTGAGCTACTGAAAAGCGCTAACACATGGTGCAATGGATACTTGCAGCCAAAATGAATCTCAAGCACCTGATTTTCTCGATGATTTTCAGTAGCATTCACCCACGACCTGAATTTGCATATTGCGGGTAATCTCTCCCAAAACGCCTCTTGCGGGGTTTGCAGCACCTGATCCATGTCGAGCGATTCATGGTAACGCACATTATTGTACCAATTCATGAAATTGTTAAAATTCTCAAACCTAAAACGATTTTTCTCGTAAGTATCGTTCCATTTTTCAAATTTGCCATTGGTCTGGGGATGATTCACACGTGATTTGATATGCTCGATCTTGACTTCTTCCAGGAAAGACTCGAATTTGCTCCCTGCGTCTCCATTCTTATCCCTTTTGTTGGCATAAAACTGAGCTCCTCTATCCGTAAGGACCTCGCGGATATCTATCAGCCATCCATACTTAGAAATGGCCTCACGCATCAATTTTATGGCATTATCGGCAGTGGCCTCTTCAAATTCACCACCAGCAAGCACACATCGCGAGCTATCATCAAGAATCGCGCATACCTCTGTTCCGTTAAAGTCACTGCTGTGCCAATCAAGATGTACAAGGCTCATGCTGTGCTCGCGCTCATACCTGACCCAGGCTTTTCTGCGACCTTTTTTGTTCTTGCATTCTCGGGATAATCCATGATCAAGGAGAACCTTGTGAATTGCATTGTGAGGTATGTGGATGCCGCATTTATGTTTGATTATCTTCTCCAGTCGCCTTGCTCCCAAATTTTGCTCTTTGTGGAGTTCAATAATCAAGTTAACCCGGTATTCATCAAGCACGGTCTTCTTTCGTCCAGCCCTCTTTATGAGCAGCAGCTCGTGATTCTTGATCCAATAGATCCATATGCGTTTAACTGTGGACTCGCTAACCTTCCACTCCCCTGCGATCCACTTCGTGCTCTTGTCATTGATTTTATCTCGGACTATGCCTTTGATCTTTCGCTCAGTTAGCTTTACCCCCTTATTCCCCTTTGCCACGATGGATAGAAAAGTTTTTAAAGTCAACGATTTCGGGACTACACATGTGAGGCTATCTGCACAAAGTCTAAATCATCGAGATATCCAAGATATATTAGGCGAAGCTGA
>DAONES010000074.1:0-9700 GCA_035403205.1 Methanothrix sp.
CACAATCGATCCGGATACCAGAGAGCCTTTTGAGCACCACAATCTGGTCATCCTCAGCCGCTACGATATTGTGGACCACGACCAGTACCTTCACGAGTACGCCCCCTCTCCCCGCTACCAGAAGGTCACTGCTCTCCCTGAGGAGCGGGAGGCCAGGGAGATCTCATGGGAGAGGCCCATCCTGCATGCAAAAGTCCGTCTTCCCAATGATATGGTGGTAAACGTCATCAACCTGCATCTCAAGAGCCGCAGGCCCACAAACATCCAGGGGCACAAATTGACGCCCCGAACATGGAAGACCGCCTCAGGCTGGGCGGAGGGCGTTTTCATATCCAGCATGAAGCGCATCGGCCAGTCTCTGGAGACGCGCATTCTCATCGATCATATGTTCGACCGGGACCCCTGCGCCCTCATCGCCGTCTGCGGGGATTTCAATGAGGAGTTTGATGAGGTATCCATTGAAGCCATCCGGGGCGACGTTGAGAATACGGGAAACATGGACCTGGCCATGCGGGTCATGGTTCCCACAGAGAGAAACATCCCCGAGCCGGCGCGCTACTCCCTGCTACACAACGGCAGGGGAAAGATGCTCGACCACATTCTGGTCTCCAGGACCATGCTTGCCTATTTCAAGGGCTCAGAGGTTCACAATGAGCTTCTGCACGACGAGTCCATAGTCTTCGCCTCCAAGATATTCTATCCTGAGTCCGACCATGCACCGGTGATCGCCCACTTCGAGATGCCTGACACTAAGATCAAATGGGCGGAGGGGCCGGACGGGGGCGAGGGAGGATACCAGTGCATAAAGGGGGAGGGAGAAGGCTGCCAATAGATCTTTACCATAACGAGAGAGCTGCTGCGTTTTCCTGGCAAATCCAACATATGAGGATGATTGGGTCGAAAGGTCTAATAATATTGAGGGATCTCCAAATTTGAATATCTTGAATGCCGTTCTGCAGGAGCATAAATGCTTAGGATCTTTTTAAGCTCAACCTCTAGGGATCTCAAAGACGAACGAAAAGGACTTCTGAATGATATAACCAGTGCTCTCGAAGATGTGAGCATGGAGAATTTTATCCCTGATGGCAGAGATCCTCACCAGGCTTGCATTGAGCAACTCAGAAAGAGCGACATAGCGATATTTCTTATTTCTCCATTTTACGGATCTTGCATAGATGAGTGCAGGATTGCTGACTGCAAAGCCGATTGCCCCATGAAGGATGGCTCGGGCAAGATATCCTATACGCACTGCGAGTATAAAGTCTGTCTGGCAGATGGAAAACCTCACCTTACATATTTAGTGGATAAAGACTGGGACCTCGTCAGCGAACTAAAAGGAAAAGATGCAGTCGATTGGAAAGAGATCCGAAGAAAATATAATTACGCGGATTATTCTAATGAAACGATTGAGCACTACTTTAAGGTCGCTGATTTAGCGCTGCAATTCAGAGATGAGGTAGAAAAGGAGCTACGCATTCCTATCGCCGATGTGAAAGGCATAACATCGGATCTGGCAGAGAGTATTGTCAAATGGTACCAGAACAGAAAGATTGATCTGGAAGACTTTAGCGGAAGAAGGAATGAGCTAAAGGATTTAACAGATAAAATGGAAGAATGTGTTGAGCTGTACGGTATTGGAGGTATTGGAAAGACAAGTTTGATCCAAGTGGCTCTCCTTATTCAAAAATTAAATGGTAGAAGAATCGTCACAATCGGAACCAGACAGTCTTACGCAAGCGGCTCAGGCTATAGGCATTTCAAAGAAAAGTGCGCCAATGAGTCTCATGAAATAATAGGAAATGAACTCACTCTGGAAGATATTGCCAGAGCCCTGGGAATCTATGAGATGGTCGTGGGCAAAGATGCACCAGGAAAGATAAGAATAATCTCAGATTATGTTAAAGATAATAATATAAGCCTATTTCTGGATGATTTTCATTTATCCTCAAAGGACACGCGGGCTCTTCCTGCAGCCTTATCTGGTGGTGTTATTCTTGCATCAAAGAAAAGGATCGGCTGCGCAAGGAGTGAAATCTGCCTCATGGGCATTGAAGAGGAAGATAGATACAGGTTTATTGATTTGGCGGCAGAGCGATTTTCCAAGATACTTGACAAAAGAGCCAGGGATGCGATCTTTCAAATTGCAGAAGGCCATCCAATCTCTACCGAGATGCTAGTGAGAAATTTTGATAAGATCGATTTCGAGGAATTGAAGAGCTTCAAGGAAAGCCTGAAGGACTCAGACCCCAATCACGTGGAAGAATTGATAAAGAGAACTGTTAAAGAAATACTCAATGACAATGCTTATTCTCTGATCAAGAAATTTGCGCTGATTAATACTGATGTTGAAACGGATATCGATAGGAAGATAGTCGAAAAAATTCAAGGGAAGAATTCTGCTCATACTTTTAATCAGTTGATTGATACAGGAATGATAAGCAAGAAAAAGTTTGGCAAGACTGCATACTCTTTTTCCTATAGACATATACAAGATGCCATAATGGAAGATAGAAAAGAAGATAGGATGTGGGCAATTAACTATTACTCAAACAAGATTCGTAATTATAAAAATGACCTTGATCGAATCGAGATGCTATATCATCAATCGATATCTAATCCAAAAGAGAAACATGCAAAGGATTTCATAGATCTCTGCAATCGAATCGGGCCGGGAAAGATCGGATTTATTCGATTGATCGACATAGGTGAGAATCTCATTCCAAGATTTGAAAGAAATAGGAGTCACTCTGCGCCTTTGCATGGATCAATTGCTTATCTTTATCATAATCTAGCGGATTTTGAAAGGACAGGAGTGCACTACAGAATGGCACTACAGCTCTTTGAGGATTTGGCAGAACAAAATCCCGAGGCATTTAATTCGGATCTGTCCTGGACCCTCAATAATCTAGGAATTCTTTACTCTGATCTGAAGGAATTTGAAAAATCAGAAGAGCACTACAGAAGGGCACTGCAGCTACGCGAGATTCTGGCAAAACAAAATCCTGAGGTATTCAATTCTGGCCTGGCCGTGACCCTCAATAACCTCGGAAATTTGTACTCATATATTAGGGATTTTGATAAGGCCGAAGAGCACTACAAATGGGCACTGTATCTCTATGAAGATCTGGCAAAACAAAATCCTGAGGCATTCTATTCTAGCCTGGCCTCGACACTTAATAACCTCGGAACTTTGTACTCAGATCTGAGGGACTTTGATAAGGCTGAAGAGCACGATAAAAGGGCACTGCAGCTACGCGAGGATCTGGCAAAACGAAATCCTGAGGCATTCAATTCTGACCTGGCCGGAACCCTCAATAACCTCGGAAATTTGTGCTCAGATCTGAGGGACTTTGATAAAGCCGAAAGGCACTACAAAAGGGCACTGCAGCTCTATGAAGATCTGGCAAAACGAAATCCTGAGGCATTTAATTCTGACCTGGCCATGACCCTCAATAACCTCGGATTTTTATACTCAGATCTGAGGAACTTTGATGAGGCCGAAGAGCACTATAAAAGGGCACTGCAGCTACGCGAAGATTTAGCAAAACGAAATCCTGAGGCATTTAATTCTGACCTGGCCTCGACTCTTGGTAACCTGGGAAATTTGTACTCATGCCTGTGGGACTTTGAGAAAGCAGAAACGCACTTGGAAAGGAGCTTAAAGATATGTGAGTTATTGGCTGCTCGAAATCCTGAGGCATTCAATTCAGACTTATGTGAAGCTCTAAACGATTTTGGCAATCTATGCAGAGACAAGGCCCAAATCGAAAGAAGCAAAGAATTCTACAAAGGAGCATTGTCGATTGCCCATGATTTGAATGAGAAAAATTACAAAGCCTTTGGGCATCTGTTGATCATGATTAAAGCTGATATGGCAAGACTATATATCGAAATGGGACGGGAAAATGAAGCAATAGACTGTCTAAGCGGTTGCCTTGAGAAAAAAGATCTCCTGAAGGATCTCGGTGCCAGGTCTTTTGTTGCATTTGGCAAAGCCAAAGAGATGCTCCATGATTCTAATAGCGCTGCCGAAAGCTATCTTTCTGCATCGTCCACATATTTCATTCTTTCCAGGAAAGGAGTTTGTTGCTTCGATGACGTCTTGGAAAATCTAAGAGCGGCAGATAGATTGAGCTCTGAGGACTCGAAAGGCGATATCGAGATGATTCGCTATGCAATACAATATCTCAAAAGCAATGATATAAAATTGCCTAAATCACCTGTTTCTGACCGAGGAATGAAATTGAGGTCAGCTCTGGATGGAATTAAGCCGGAATTCAGTCATGAGCCAGACAGCATTGTCGATGAGATGGTATTGACGTTATCAAGAGATCTCTACGAGAAATCTACCAAGAGCCATTGTTGAGCTAAAAAAAAAAATAACACTGCGCGGAAACTGGGATTTCTTCTCGGATATCAAATGAAAGAGATTCTTCAGCACGACGTCGCCGGAGAATAGTCCGATCCCGGATCAACCTTGACTCTCATTGCCTGCTGCACGCTTGCAGCATCCTGGCCGCCCGGTTCTTTTCCGGTTGCTATGTACCTCTTCAGCCTGCTCAGGATCACTGCAAGATCCCTGGGAATCTTGATGCATTTGGGCAGATGATGCTCCGCGCTGTTCATTGCCAGTCTGCATCCTCCTCTGAAACCCTTTCGGTAGGCGCATCTGCGGTTGCAGAAGGCGACCGTCCTGAGCAGCATCTTTCCTACATCGAGTGCGAGAGGCGGGTCACAGACGCTCCGGGAGTAAACGGCAGCTGCCATAGCAAAAAAGGAGAGGTTCTCGATAGTGCCCTGCGACCATCTCCTGGATAGATAAGTCATTATCCTGGGCTTGATCTCCTCCTGGGCCTGCTCAACAAGGGCACGGTAACCTGTGGCTGTGGGCATGAGCAGCACCTGATCGAACTCAAACTCCTTGCCTGAACCCCCTGAGTCCACCAGTTTCATAAAGCGGCTGCCGTATCTGTCCGAGAAGTCTTCCATTACAATCTCCTTGCAGACTCTATCCTAATTTTGCCTCTTTCCCTCCCTTTTCTCGCCCTTCCTCCTCTCCATCCCCCACCCGCCCGCAGGCCGCGCCGGAATCAGGCAGCGCCTCCCCTGGCCGATGAGGTCCGTCCTTCCAGCCATCTGCAGGCCCTCCCGAACCAGATCGTAGTTCCTGGGGTCCCGGTATTGGAGAATTGCCCGCTGAATCCTCTTCTCCCGACCTTTGGGAACATGTACCGGCTTGAGGGTGAAGGGGTCAAGACCGGTGTGGTACATAGCAGTGGAAACGGTCATGGGTGTGGGAGTGAAGTCCTGCACCTGCTCAGTGTACATTCGATTGTCCCGCAGGTACTCGGCAAGCTCAACCATCTCCTTTACCGTGCAGCCGGGATGGCCGGACATTAGATAGGGCAGAAGGTACTGCTCCTTTCCTACCGCTCGTGAGGCGGCAGCAAACCGCTCCCGGAAGGCGTCCAAGACCTCTCGGGAAGGCTTGTGCATGCATTCAGTAACTGCCGGACTGATGTGCTCCGGGGCAATCTTGAGGTGCCCGGAGACGTGATGCCTGCAAAGCTCTTCCAGATATGAAGACTGGTCAGCCATGATCAGGTCATGCCTGATCCCTGAGCCGATGAAGACCCTTTTAACGCCGGGAATCTTTCGTAGCCTGCGCAGGAGTTCGACCTGGCGGGTGTGGTCCTTATTCAAGCTGGGGCAATCGGCTGAGCAGAGCTTGTCCGAGCAGGCACCCGTCTTCCAGCGGTGACAGAAGAGGCCGTACATGTTGGCAGTAGGACCGCCCACATCGGATATGACTCCGGCAAAACCTTTCATCCTGGTCAGAGCTGCCGCCTCTCGCAAAATGGACTCTTCACTTCTGCTCTGCACAATTCTGCCCTGGTGGTGGGTCAGGGCACAGAAAGAGCAGGAGCCAAAGCATCCCCGGTGGCTGGTGATGGAGAAGCGCACCGGCTCCAGGGCCGGGACAGCCTCACGGTAAGAGGGATGGGCTTCGCGGGTGAAGGGCAGCTCGTAGATCCGGTCCAGCTCCTCTGTTCGCAAGGGCCTCGCAGGAGGATTCTGGATGATGACTGTCTTGGGGTGAACCTGGACGACCGCATCCCCGTGAAAAGGATCCTGCTCACCATAATGCATGGCAAAAGCTCGGGCATATTCTCTCCTGTCTGTGGAGACCTCTGCAAAGCTGGGGATGACGAGCGATCCCTCCCGCGGACTTCTGCGCCAGCGGGCGATCTCCTGCTTAACCGTCGTTCCGGCGACATCTCCGATCTCGCCGATCCTCTCGCCCTTTTCCAGCCTCAGGGCCACCTCTCGCAGAGGGGCCTCGCCCATGCCGTAGATGATAAGATCGGCAGGCGCATCTGCAAGAATTGAACGGCGAACCGAATCCGACCAGTAATCGTAATGGGCAAATCTGCGCAGGCTGGCCTCAATCCCACCCAGGATTATGGGAACACCGGGAAAGAGGGCATGAATCCTGTCTGTGTAGACAATTGCCGCTCTGTCAGGCCTGAGCAGAGCGCCGCCCGGCGAGTAGACATCAGAGCTGCGCCGCTTCAGGTTGGCAGTCAGGTTATTAACCATTGAGTCAACGTTTCCGGAAGAGATGCCGAAAAAGAGCCGTGGCCTGCCCAGCCTCTTGAAATCCTCGTCCTTTCTCCAGTCCGGCTGGGCGATGATCCCCACGCTGTAGCCGGCATCCCAGAGCACCCGGCCTATGATCGCCGCCGCAAAGGAGGGATGATCGACATAGGCGTCCCCGCTTATGAGAATGACATCGAATTGATCGATCTTCAGCTCTCTTGCTTCCTGCATGGACATGGGGAGAAAATGGGGCTGCTCATTCATTGGATCATAATATTAGGTGTCTGTTTCATAAAGCCTTTCCGTGGGTCGAAAGTTAAGTTGAGATGTGATCCGTCGGGAGTATTCGTTGGGATATATTCTGTTGAAGTGTATTCTGTCGAGGTATATTCTGTTGAGGTGAATTCTGCAAGGCAAGCTTTTAAAGCTAGAAGAATTATAATAGTTCCGGGGATAGGCAATGAAGCATACGGCAGAAGATCTGGCAGCATTGGCAGTACTTCCGGCGCTGGCAGCAGCGATGGTAATTCTCTCATCACCGGCCCTGGCGGCAACAATTGCCGTTTCGCCTGGAGAGAGCATTCAGGCGGCCATTGGTCAGGCTGAAACAGGCGATACCATATTCGTTGAGAGCGGATTTTACAGAGAGTCTCTGAATATCAGCAAGGCGATAAACCTGTTGGGCAGCAGCAAGCCGGTTCTGGACGGGGGGGCAATGAGCTGCGCTGTTCTCCTTTCCGCAGGTGGGGCAAGCATATCGGGATTCGAGATTAGGACCACCCGCCACACCGGAATCTTCGTCGCCTCCGATGGCAATCTCATTGAAAACAATACCATAAGCGATTGCCTGGACGGCATTCGGCTGGACCATTCCCGGTCTAACAACGTCTCCAGAAATGATGTAAACAACAATACCAACGGCATCACCCTCTATTCATCCAGCGGAAATCGGATCGAGAGAAATCTCGTCCGAGACAACTACATCAACGAAGAGGGCGACTGCGGCATATTTCTAGCATATTGCCAGGGCAATATCATCGAGAATAATATTATGAGCAACAACGGCGACACATCCCTATCGCTGAGATCTTCTGGCAAGAACACTCTGCGAAAAAACCTTATCACTAACAACGATTGGTACGGGATCTGCCTATCCGATTCCAGCAATGGCAATGTGATAGAAGGAAATCAGGTTCTGCGGAACGGCGACTCGGGAATCTATCTGGACAGCTCCCGGGAAAATTCCATTCGAGAGAACCTGGCGCTGGACAACTCCCGGGGAATCTATCTTGCCTATGACAGCAACGACAACCTTCTGCAGGACAACAATGTGACTCTCAATGAGAAGGGACTTCACCTGGCTACTCACAGCAGCAACAACACTGTGCAGAATAACACCGCCATCAAGAACGGATTCGGCATCTATCTATCGTTCTCCTCCGGCTGGAATCTGCTCTTCTCCAATCATCTGATCGATAATGGCATCAATGCCTACGACCTGGGGCAGAAAAACCGCTGGGATAACGGCACCCTGGGCAACTACTACAGCGATCTGGGCAAGATATTTTATGTGCCGGGCGGGCCGGGAGTGGATAGGCATCCAATGGCGGAGCCTCTGCCATAATTTTTGCATTTTTATTATCTTCTCAATACCGGCAAATCGGATGAAGAATTTGGAAATTGAAATTTGAAATTTGAAATTCAAAAAATAAGATCGAATGCCGCACAAGATGATCGTGCGGCTCTTTCTACCTGATCTAAATGAACTTGGGCCGCTCGGATAGCTTCACGGGCAGGGGAAGCTTGCGCCATGGTTTGCCAGCGGTCTCGGCTGTGAGCCTGTTGCGCAGGTCCTGCACAGTCATCTTGGCCTTGGCTGGAGACTTGGGCGTCGATTCGGCGCGGATGGTGACGGACAGCTGGCCGGACGCCAGCTCCTCGTCGCCTATGACCGCGACGTAGGGTACCCATTCCCTGCCAGCATCGCGAATCTTCTTGCCGACAGTCTCATCCCGGTCATCGATATCCGTCCTGAAGCCCAGCTCTGAGGCTATCTCCTGGGCGCGGGCCTGATGCCTCTCAGCCACCGGTATGATTCTGACCTGGGTGGGAGAGAGCCAGGTCTGCAGAATGGGAAGCTTTCCCTGCTCGGACTGGCGGGCCGCCTTCTCCAGGAGGGCGTACATGTCCCTCTCTATGGCTCCGGATGGTGAGCAGTGCAACAGAATGGGCCGCTGCCTCTCTCCAGCTTCATCGATGTAGGTGATGTCGTAACGCTCTGCGTTCTCTACATCGATCTGCACCGTGGACAGAGCGCTGGCCTTGTCCAGGGTATCCACGAAGTTGAACTCGAACTTGAGCACGAAGTAGAAGAACCTCTCATCCCACATCTCAATGAGCACCGGTTTCTTGACAATGTCCACCAGGCCCTCGATGAACTCCCGGTTCTCATTGTAGAAGTCTTTGGTGAAACGGATGGCAACCTCGTAATCGGCAAGGTCGATTCCTACCTCCTTGAGCAACGAGATGCTGGCAAGATACTGCTTTCTGAACTCATCCATGGCGGACTTCATGTCGCGGGCCAGGGTGTGCATATCCGGCATGGTGAAAGCTCTCAAGCGGCGGATGCCAACCAGCTCGCCGCGCTGCTCGCGCCGGAAGGAGTAGCGGGTGATCTCGAACATTTTGAGGGGCATGGCTTTGTAGGAGATGGACATGTCATGGCCCATGAGGAACTGGCCGAAGCAGGCCGCGAACCTCAGGAAGAGCTTCTTCTTATCGGAATCAATCTGATATTGCCGGGCCGGGAACCTGTCCAGGTACTTCTTGAGGGTGGGATGCTCCATATCGTACATGATGGGCGTCTCCACCTCCATGGCCCCCATATCCGAAGCCCTGTCCAGAACATAGTTTTCCAGCAGCGATTTGATGAGCCTGCCCTTGGGATAATAGCGCATGTTTCCGGGATCGGAGCCTGGTTCATAGTCCACCAGCTCCAAGCGCCTCATCAGCTCAACGTGTGGTGGAACTCGATCCACCGCCCGCGCTTTGGAGATCTCGTAGTTGGCGAACTTCTTCAGGTTCTCGTGTCCGGAAAAGT
>DAONES010000075.1:0-9132 GCA_035403205.1 Methanothrix sp.
GGCATGTTCCGGATCATCTTCGATAATCAGTATGCGAAATCCTGCCATGTGAATCCTTCCCTGCTCAAAATAGGATAAGGATTTGCATATTTCTATCTTTCTACCTGCCGCCATAGATTTAATAGCCCTTAAATGCATAAAGCAGAAACGATGAGACCATGCATTGCCCTCTTACTCCTGGCATTGGTCGCTTCCTGCCAGGCCGAGACACTGGTTGTCGATCCTGGCGAATCTGGAGATGCCACGGCGCTCTATGCCGCCATCTATCAGGCAAAAAGCGGTGATACGATTCTGATCCATCCGGGAAATTACGCCGGCGCGGCTGTCGGCAAGAGCCTGAACATCACCGCAATGGGCCAGGTGATAATAGATGGATCGATAGCTGTAACAGCGCCCGGATGCAGGGTATCCGGCCTTATCATAAAGCCCCGTGGAAAAGATCCTGCCGTAAGCCTGGCTGGATTTGGCAGTCAGCTTGCAGGCTGCGCCATAACTGGCATCGCGACGGCGGTCAAAGTCACCGGTACGAATAATTCCATCGCCGATTGCCGCATCGATTCTCCTCAGGGGGTGGAGATGTTCGGCGCGAATAATGAAGTTCTGCGCTGCACCATATCAGGTAGCACTGCCATTAGAATAAACCGCACGGAGGGAAGCAGGATATCCGGTTGCCAAATCTCTGCTTTGCAGGGCATACAGATAGAAGACTCTCAGTGGAATACGGCAGTCAATAACACATTATCCGGGACCGGGTTTGGCGTGGTGCTCGCTCGATCTCAAAGCAATAATGTCTCATATAACCGCTTTTCCAGCGGCTATGTAAGCGCTCTTGATGTTGCCGATTCTGCCGGAAATAATCTGACGAACAACCACATAACCGGGGCAAAGGTCGGCATAAGCCTGAGGGGATCGCAGAGCTGCAACGTAACCGGAAACATCTGCGAGAGAAACGAGCGGGCAGGAATATTTGCCGAAGGGTCCAGCCAGAACTATCTGGCAGAAAATAACCTTTCCATGAACGGCAACGGAATCCTTCTTCAGGGCTCCGCGGAAAACATGCTCCTCTCGAACCGGGCCTATGGAAATGTCTATGGAATCTCTCTGCGCGGCAGCAAAAAAAATATTCTGAAGGCCAACATCCTCCAGATGAACTCTTACAATCTGCGCATCGATTCCGGCCAGGGCCAATCAGGATCATCAAACTATGATTTCTATCTGCAGGATATCGATCCGAGCAATCTTCTGGATAACAAGCCTGCATGCTATCTGATAGGCAAAGCTGATCTTCAGGCTCCGGAAGATTGCGGCTTCTTGATGCTCCTATCCTGCAAAAATATCAGCGCCGCCAATTTAACTCTGAGCAATTGCAGCACCGGGGTGATGCTGGTTAATTCCGCCAAGTGCAATATAAAAAACAGCAGTATTGCGCGATCGGAAATAGGCTGCTACCTCGTGGACAGTCTCGCCTGCACAGTCACCCAAACCCAGTCCCGGGATTGCCAGACAGGATTTGAGGCGGAATCATCTTCCTGGTGCCAGTTTTCTTACAGCCAGGCTCGTAATTGCTCTGCGGATGGATTTCGGGCAGAAGACGGCCAGGGCATGAGCCTGGTGGCCTGCAATGCGCAGTCCTGTCAGAATGGCATGGTTCTGCATGGATCCCGCCAGTGCAGAATTCAAAACTGTCTCTTCGAGGATAGCAATGAGTATGGGCTCCAGCTGATCAAATCCCATAACAGCACCCTCCAGGGAAACACCGTCCAGTCCAATGACCAGGGGATATACCTTGCAAGCAGCAATTACTGCTCTTTGCAGGAGAACAATGTCAGTGATAACCGAAAAGATGGCATTTCCTTGCAGCAGCTGGCCTATGCAACAATCAGGAACAGCACCGCCCTGAGAAACGGCCAGGGAATTTATGTTCAATCCTCTCGCAACATATCTATTGCGGGAAACACCCTGGGCGAAAATTCCCGTTTCGGCCTGCGCATGAGCAGCTCTAAGGATTGCAGCATCTATGAAAATAACATCAAAGATAATCAGCTTGCAGGCGCCAATCTGGTGGACTGTACCGGATCTCTGCTCTATCACAACGTCTTTGCCGACAATGGCATTCAGAATGCCGCAGATAACGGGAAGAACCAGTGGGATGCAGGCCAGAAAGCCGGCGGAAACTTCTGGAGCGATCATCCGGTCTTCGGCAACCCGTCCCAGGAGCCGCGCCAGATCTCCGGAGGTGGCGTTGACCGCTATCCATTCCAGGACCCCTGGGGGTGGCTCTGATGGACGAAAAGGATCTTGATCTGCTCAAGATTGCCCAGGACGGGGTGCAGCTAACCTCGCGACCCTATCAGATCCTCGGAGCGCAGCTTGGCTTATCCGAGGAAGAGGTTATATCCCGACTGCGTGCCCTGCAGGAGGAGGGCATAATTCGCCGCTTTGCCGCTACCATTGGCCACAGGGCTCTGGGAATCGTGGCCAATGCCATGATCGCCTGGATGGTGGCCCCGGAGGACATGGAAAGCGCTGGCACTCTGTTTGCCTCAGCTGAAGAGGTTACCCACTGCTATGAGAGGGCAACGGCTGAGGACTGGCCCTACAATCTTTACACCATGGTCCACTCAAAGAGCCGGGACGACTGCCTGATGATCGCAGATCGGCTTTCGCAGATGTCGGGGATAAGCGATTACAAGGTTCTTTTTAGTGATTACGAGTACAAGAAGACCAGCGCCAGGATTTAGGAGAGGCTATTTGTGGTCGAACAGAAGGATATCCAATCACCTGGGCGGTTGCCGCTTTTTCTGGACATGACGGAACGAATGGTGGTGATCTTCGGCGGGGGCGCTGTGGGCGAGCGCAAAGCCAGGCTGTTTTCCGAATACGGTCCGGTAAGAGTGGTATCCCGCGATTTCACTCCTGCAATTCAGGAGCTTGCAAAGGACCCTGAACGGCAGATCGAACTAGTATCCTGCGATCTTTCCGAGGCAGCAGGCAAATATCTGAATGGAGCATTTATCGCCGTGCCGGCCACCAGCGACTCAAACCTCAATTCCGCCATAGCTGAGGAGGCCAGAAGCATGAGCATTCTGGTAAACAATGTCGATGAACCCGGAGATGTGGTGGTTCCCTCGATCCTGCAGAAAGGATCCGTCGCCATTGCACTGTCCACTGAGGTTCCTGCTCTCACCAAGTATCTTCGCCTCCACCTGGAAAAGGAGCTGACAGGAAGCTATCCGGAGATGGCCCGGCTGCTCGCCCAGATTCGAAAAGAGAACAAAGAGACCATTGCCACGCAGAAGGATCGGGCACACATAATCTGGGAGATATTAGAGGACGATGAGGTCTGGAGGCTTCTTTCCGTCTCCTATGAAAAGGCCTATATGAGAGCCCGCTCACATGTAAGCCCCAATGAGCGAGATAGCCTCGATGCTGGTGACACACCGCAAGGCCTCCATTGATGAGATTGAGCGGGCCTGGCACGGAGATGTGCAGACCCTTCTCAAATGGGTGTCTTCGCAGGAGCGAGTGGAAGAGTGTGCTGTGCTTAAGACCTGCAATCGGGTCGAGATTTATGTTGTCAGTACGCGCGGCGAGAAGGTGCTCTTCGACCTGGCAAAAAAAGCGCGCGTCTCTTCTCGAATAATCGATTTTCATGATCACGATGAGTCCCTGCTTCATCTCATGCGCCTGGCATGCGGCCTTGAGTCCATGCTCATAGGCGAGGACCAGATTCTGGGCCAGATGAAGGAGCTGGTGCAGATCGCGGCTAAAGCCGGAACAACTGGATGGATGCTGGATACTGCCTTTAGAAAAGCAATAGCTGTCGGAAAGCGGGTGCGAAAGGAGACCCAGATTAACGAAAGATCCATCTCGGTCGGATCTGCTGCCGTTGACCTGGCCCAGGAAATTTTAGGTGATTTGAAAGGACGGTCTGTTCTGGTGATTGGAGCCGGAGAGACTGGGGAGCTGATATCCCGAGCCCTCCTGGCCAAGGAGATCGGCACCCTCGCCGTTACCAACAGGACCTACAGTTCAGCCCAGTGCCTGGCAGAGTGTCTGGGTGGCGTGGCCGTTCCCTTTGAAGAGATGAAAGAGCGTCTCAAGACCGCAGATGTGGTCATCAGCGCCACCTCTGCCCCTCATTATATCCTTCTCAAAGAAGACATAGAGAAGGCCATGGCTGGCAGAAGCAGAAAGCTGCTCATAATAGATATCGCCAACCCCAGAGATGTTGACGAGGCGGCAGCTGAGGTCGAGGGCGTACAGCTGCATAACATCGACAGCCTGAAGAACATCAGCAGCGATAACCTGAGGCAAAGGATGGCCGAGGTCAACCGGGTCGAGGCCATCATCGCCGAAGAGATGCAGCTTTTGCGGGCCAAATACAAGAGAAAACAGGCGGAGGATCTTCTGGCAGTACTGTACTCAAAAGCTGAGATCATTAAGGATCAGGAGGTCAAACGGGCCATGAACAAGCTCTCCGCCAGGCACACCCTGGGTGAGATCGAGCAGCAGGTATTGCAGGATATGAGCCATTCCATTGTCAACAAGATCTTCTCTGAGCCCACCAAGACTCTCAAGAGGGCGGCGGAGGCGGGGAACAGTGATATCCTCAATGCGGTTATACAGTTATTCCAGCTGGAGGAAATACATGAGGAGAATGAGGCGGCTAAGAGCGCCAAGAATTAGGGAGATGGTCGCAGAGACTGGCCTGTCCTGCAATGATCTGGTGCAGCCCATCTTTGTGGATGAGAGAATATCCGAGCCGAGGGCCATTGAGGCCATGCCAGGCCAGTTTCGGCAGAGCCTGGAGAGCGTAGCCGCGGAAGCGCAGGCCCTGGAGGATCTGGGCGTGCCTTCGGTGCTCCTGTTCGGCTTGCCGGCCCAGAAGGATGAGATGGGCTCAGGAGCCTACGACCCACAGGGAGTTATTCAAAAAGCGGTTGCCGCCATCAAGGAGACCACCAGCCTGATAGTAATAACCGATCTGTGCCTCTGTGAGTACACCAGCCACGGACACTGCGGCCTCGTCCGGGGCGAAAAGATCCTCAATGATGAGACGCTGCCGATATTAGGAGAAGTGGCAGTGAGCCACGCCCAGGCAGGCGCGGATATTGTCGCGCCCAGCGGCATGATGGATCATATGGTCCAGGCTATACGCACTGCTCTCGATCTGGATGGGTACACAGACACACCAATTCTGTCTTATTCCGCCAAGTACGCATCCACCTTTTACGGGCCATTCCGCGAGGCAGCTGAATCAGGATTTGCCTGGGGTGACCGCAAAGGCTACCAGATGAACCCCGCAAACTTCTCCGAGGCGCTCTGGGAGGTGCAGCTGGATATCGAAGAAGGTGCCGACATGGTCATGGTCAAGCCTGCCATGCCCTATCTCGATGTCCTGCGCGCCGTCAAGGACATGTTTGCCATGCCTACGGCTGCCTACCAGGTCTCGGGCGAGTATTCCATGATTGCGGCTGCGGCAGCTCAGGGCTGGCTGGACGAAAGGGCGGCCTTCCTGGAATCTCTGACCTGCATCAAGAGGGCAGGCGCGGATATGATCATCACCTACTGGGCCAAGGAGTATGCGAAGCTAGGGATTTGAAAGATTCATATCCCTCGGCAAAAAGGGAGGCCGCATGCTGCCTACCTCTATTTTCCCAAAAGCTTTTCTAAAAGGCCAGTTCGATCGTCCTGCCCGACCTTACATCGTCTTCGCTCACATCAATATTTTTCATCTTTGCACCGGCTTCATTTCCCGAGTAAATCAAATACGGACCGGTTGCGTGGCATCCCATCCGGCCTTCTGTGGAATAGGGAACCCTTATCTCAAATGAGTCGCCTTTTGCCTGCCCCTCATTGAGGTAAACAAATTCCCGTCTCTGATTGGAGGTCATATTAAGCAGAGCGCCTACCTTCTGGTCCGGGCCGGTTTTAACCTTTATGAGCGCTCCGGGAACATACTCGAAGATCTTGACCTCGCTCTTGGCGGGATTTGATCCCGTAAACGTCTTCGACTCGTAGACCAGGCGGAAGTGACCGGTTCCTGCTCCGTCGAATAGGTAGAGCTTTCCCAATGTAGTATTATAGAGCTTTTCCGTTGGCACGGCAATAAATTCCGGGCCATAGTCCGCTCTTTTAATATAGGTGTTCAGATCCTCATTGGCCCAGGCGGTGAGAGCGGAAAGCTTGCCGTAGATCATTTCATTATCCACAAGGATGTATCGTGATCTTCTAGCGTCCAGCACTGCGGTAGCTTCCTCTTCGTTATCCGACAGATAGAATTTTGCAGCATCCGCGACTCCTGACTGGAAATTGTTGGCTACTACCGGACGCTCAGCCAGGTAGAGGACCCAGTTGCCATAATCCCACCAGCTCATGACGCTGTACTCGGCGACTTTTTCAGGTGACTCAAAGAAGCTGGTCGTATTGCTGTTTTCCTTTAGCCAGGCAAGAGAATCCGCCCAGTCGCCAGCTACCGCCGGCGGAGAGTTCCCGGCAAAGGAGGCTGCATCCCAGGCGGTGGGCAGGACAAGAAGCAGGAACAGTATCCCTGCCAGCAATCTCGATTTTCCTGCTGATGTCGCCGGTTTCGCATCCTGGTGTCTTCCATTGACTACTTCTAATAATCTGAAGAATAATATGCTTACGAGAATACCCATGGCAATAGTAGATACATAAAGGAACCTGGACTGGCCCAGGGTTAGAATGAGCGTGGAAACCGTCCATATCAAGAGCAGGATCTGTCCCGGTCTCTTGAGGCCAACGCTGCGGCGGATGAAAATTATAGACGCGACTATTCCACCCAGGGAGAAGAGCAGATTGCATCCCAGCATTGAGAAGACCACCTGAGAGAAGGTATACGCATCGTAGATGAGCGGCTCGGCCTCGCCGATCTTTCCGATCATCTCTCCACCCCATATGTATTCCGTTCCCGACTGAATCAGTCCACCGACAGCGAAAAATCCGCCAGCTAGCTCTGAGACCAGAGCAAATAGGGCAGAGATCATCAGGATGCTCAGGGGAAACGCCTTCCAGGATATTCTCCTCCTGGACATAATGTGAGCGAGGGCGAACATGATGCAAAGGGCAACAATCATTGCTCCAATTCCATAGAAGGACGCAGAGAGCCAGACGGTACTGCCAAACGGCAGAACCAGGATGAAAGCGACTGCGTATGCGGCCAGAAGAATTGTCGCGGTCTCTCTGGATGGTTTGCCCTCTAACAGGTCCAATGTCATCTGGACGGCTGCGTAGAGCAGAAATATCGCCAGATAGACGTCAGCCCCCTGCCAGGTATATGCCAGGAGAGCCATAGCCACCCCACAGGCAACGGCGTAGATGTATCTCCTCTCCTTTCGGCTGATGGCCATGATCATGAAGAGGAGTACGATGATCAAGAGCAGCACCTCCAAACAGTGGTGGTCCATGGCGGCAAACATGGTATAAAGGAGATAATATGGCGCCAGAGCGGCCATAAATGCGGCTAGAAGTGCCACTTTGTGATCGAATAGCTCCCGGACGATGTAATAGACTGCGGCTATGGCGATCAAGCCGAAGATCAGAGGCGCAAAGCAGGCCACCATCTCGATTCCGGGTTTGCTGTGCTGGCCCAAAGCCACACAGAGGGCGGCGGAGATCTGATCGAAGAGAGGAGGCCAGGTGATCTGCAAACCATAAGGATAGTTCAGGTAAGAATCAAACCAGAGGGTATTGGGAAAATGAAGTGCCGTAAACAATATTCTGCGCATATGATAATATTCGTCATACCCGGGCAGCAGAATGCCTTTCTCTGTTAATGAGGCTCTCCCTGCAAATAGCCTCAGCAAAAGGCCCAGGACTAAGACTGCAGCCAACTCTGCCGGTTCGCTTCTCTTCCTCCCCTGATCCATGCATCCCGATATGGTTTGGGATATATAAAAGTTTCACCTGACCACTAATTTCCGAAATCCTCCTGCGAAGAAAGCTCACCGTACAGGCTGTTATCGATGTCCTGGCTGTCAAAGATCACCAGCTCATAAACGACCAAGTCCTCTCTGATCTCAGCCGTGACCCCATAGCTCTCCTCGATCTCAACAAATATCTCTTCCTGCATATCCAGGCCGTGTTCGAGCTCAAAGCCTTCTATCTCTTCTAAAGAGAAACCCTGGTCGGATACAATATTCGCCTTGATCTCTTCCAGGGCTTCCAGAGGTTCTTTCGCGACAAGGATGATTGTGAAACCATTGATCTCATCATCGAAAAACTCGATTGTCAGCTGCAATTCCCAGGGGTCTGTTGCAATCGTCAATTCCCCTTTCTTCTTTAATTCTTCAATCAGAGCCGGGGTGAGCGGGAGTTCATCCGCCGCCTGGTGCATGGCGGCAAAAAGAGGCTCATGGGCCTGTGCGATATCCTGGATGATCTCCTTCCATAGATCATATGTCAGGCTAAACAAGCTATTGGCTCCCTGAATTAAGTATTTTGAGGTCGGAGACGAAATCATCCATGAGATTTCTGTTTCTCAGAACGGCGGCAGGATGAAATGTGACGAGATACCGGTTCTGAAGAATCCGCCCGCGAAGGTCAGCTATTCCCTGCATTCCCAGCACCGCCTGAACGGCAGTATTTCCCATCAGGCAGACGATTTTGGGATGAATGATCTCCATTTGGGATTCCAGATAGCGACGACATTGGTCGATCTCCCCCTTCTTCGGCTTTCGGTTTTGCGGGGGCCGGCATTTTATGACGCTGGTTATAAAGACCATCGACCTCTCCAGACCCGCTTGCTCTAAAGCTGCATCCAGCAGTCTTCCCGCCCGGCCTACGAATGGCTTTCCAGTCAGGTCTTCTTCTCTGCCAGGGGCTTCTCCGATCAGCATGATTTCGGCGGACGCAGGGCCGCAGCCGGGGACCGCGAGCTTTCTTTCTAAAAAAAGAGGGCAGAGGCGGCAGGAGCTTATTTGCTGGTTAACATGATCAATGTCTATGGGGTTCATGAATATGGCTTAATTATTCCCGTTATTGATAATCTTTTTCTTCCCGGAGAACGAAAGGTTCTTATCTGCTCAAAACCAGTAGCAAACTGAGGAGGGCATGAGATGCAGTTTGCAGAGTGGACTTATCCCTTGAGGAAGTTTGACGACATATATT
>DAONES010000076.1:0-9123 GCA_035403205.1 Methanothrix sp.
ATCTCCTGCTGCTCCAACGGTCTTTGATTGAGGCGTTCAACCTTGATATTTCTCTTCATGACCTTTCCTCGATTAATATGCTGCAACAATTATCAGGCTATACCTGAACTGCAATATCTTATTAAGGCTTTGCACCTGGCTTTGCACTTGCCTGCCCGGCGCTTGACAACTCTGCACTTTACTGGGTTAGCCCAGCGCGCCACTTGAGCATTCTCTCCTCGACAACGTATCGGAAGGTGCGATCTATGGCCAGGCCCAGGAGGCCAAGTACAATCATGTACATAAATACCTCATCCATGCGGTAATGTCCGTAGGAGTCCCAAATCTTGAACCCCAGGCCATTCTTGCTTACTCCGAACATCTCCGCTGCCACAAGACACATCCAGGCGATTCCCATTGCGATCCGGATGCCGGCGGCAATGGATGGCAGAGCATAGGGCAGAGCCACGTATCTGATCAGATCGATATCCTTAGTTGCCCCTAATACTTTAGCTGATTCCACATAAACCCGGGGCAGGCTTTTAAAGCCAACATAGGTATTGATCAGTATGGGAAAGACCGCCCCGATGAAGATGATAAAACCCGCCGCGAGGTTGGTTATGCCAAACCAGATGATGGCAAATGGAATCCAGGCCAAAGGCGGAATAGGGCGCAGGATCTCCACAATGGGGTCCAGGATACTATCAAGAAACTTGAACCATCCCATGATCATTCCCACGGGCAGGGCAATCATCAAGCCCCCTGCCATGCCGATGGCAAAATGAAGAGCGCTCACCGGCAGATCCTCGTTAAAGATCGACCACCAGTTATCGAAAAATGCGGCTACTACCTGAAAAAAGCTGGGCAGGGTCAACTGGTCGTTGACCAGAAAGGCGGCCAGCTGCCAAACGGTAATCAATCCAAAAATGGAGAGGGCAGAAATCCCCTGATCTCTCAGGACATTTGCGGCCCTACTGGCTCTTCTCTTCACCTGACACCTTCTCGTAGAAGCTGGTATCAAAGAGATCCTTCTCAGTAAGCTCCCTCTTGGTATAGTTCATCTCGTAGTCGACCTTTGCATATTCGACAGTAGATGGGACCTGAAGGCGAGGATCGCTGACCCATTTGCCATCCCAATTCTTTACAGAATATTCGATCTCTGTGACGTTGGTCTTGGTTCTGTTGACATATATTTGCGCGGCTTCCTCGGGATGAAGATTGACGTACTCCGTCGCCTTGATATGAGTCTTTATGATCTGCTCAACCAGTTCAGGCTGCTCTTTGATGAGCTTGTCAGTGACCACCAGGCTGCAGCAGGCATGATTAGGCCACATCTCGCCCGATGATACCACATGTTTGCCTTTGCCTTTCAGCTCGATTATAGACGGAGACGGCTGAGGCAGGAAGACGCCATCGATCTTGCCGGCAGACAGTGCGCTGGTAGCGGGTCCCGGGTCCATGGCTTTGATGTCGACCTTCGAGGTATCTACGCCGTTCTCCATGAGCCACTTCTTCATGACTGTATCCTGAATGGATCCAGGCGGGAATGTGCCAATGGACAGGCCTGCGAGGGATGTCGGTCCCCTGTAAACCTCATCCGGCTTGAGGACCAGATCCGAGCCGTTGATGTTTACCGCGGCCACGATCTTGGCGGGAAGTCCTGCTGATATGGCTGAGATGGGCGGGGCAGTTCCCACATAGGCTGCATCCAGCTCTCCGGCGACCATGGCTTGCATCTCCGGAACTCCTGTGGGAAATTCAAATTCTTTGATCTCGGTTATGCCGAAGGGCAACAGATCTTCAGCCCACCAGCCTTTCTCGGAAGCTACCATCTCTGCAATCTGATGAGTGCTGGGCTGGTAACCTATGCGCAGGGTGGAGATCTTACCGGGCATCTTCTCTTGGATAGAGACATTCTCCTTCTGGGTAGCATTGGTAGCGGTCTCCTTATTCTCGGGAGAAGAGATGCAACCGAGCGACATCACCACCACAGCCGCCAGGACGGCCATAATTGCAAACTTATTCAAATGCGATCACCTGAGTTATCGGCTTTGCCAGAAGGCAAGCAAACGATCGGTATAAAGCAGTTTCCAGCCGCCCGATATTATCTTCACATAATGGACAATAATCGAAAATAATCTCACAATAGTATTAATGAGATGGGAAAGCATGGCGAAAAGAGTTTCTAGAATCAACAGGGATCAACAGGATCAACGAGATAATAAACGGGAGCGTGCCGGCCATGGTGGATTCTTATCAGGAGATAGTGCGCAGGGTTGAGAATAAAGAGGCAGTGATCATGACGGCCCAGGAGGTCGCCGATCTGGTGCAGGCTGGCGAATCAACTCCCCGGGATGTGGATGTTGTCACCACCGCCACCCGCGCGGTGATGAGCGGAACCTATGCGGTCCTCTCGTTTCCAATGGCCGGGCAGTCTTCGTTTCTTCGCGCCAGGAGTGCCTGGATCAATGGCGTGCAGGCGGTCGTCGGTCCCTGCCCCAACGAGAACCTGGGCGTCCTGGATCTGATCGTCCTGGGAACCGCCCACAGTCGCAGCCGGCCAAATTACGGTGGCGGCCATCTCTTTAGGGACCTCGTGGAGAGAAAGCCGGTTCAGGTCGAGATGGAGACAGATGACGGTCGCCACCTGGAGGCAGAGGTCGGACTGGATGAGATGCCCACTGCCAGGCTCTTCGGATCGCGCCATGCCTTTAAGAACTACTCCGCCTTTGTAAATGCGGGAAGTGAGCCGGTGAGCACCATATTTCATTCCCGCTGCTTTGCGCCCCATTGCAGGGAGGCGACATTTTCCGGCTGCGGACAGATCAATCCTCTGAAGAACGATCCCCTTCTGGAAAGCATAGGCATTGGAACGCGCATCCTCATGAATGGAGCGGATGGATTTGTCCTTGGCACAGGCACCCGGAGCAGCAGAGAGCGGCCCAATCTGTCAGCATTTGCCGATATGCACCGGATGGATGCTGAGCTCTTGGGCGGCTTTATCACCTCAGCCGGGCCGGAGTGCATCTGCTCACTGGCCATGCCCATTGCCGTTATCAGTGAGAGGATTCTGGCGGAGATCGCCCGGCCGGACCGCGGCATCGCCCTTCCCATAAACGATGTCAACAGCAGGACTGCCATCGGCGAGGCAGATTATGGGGATGTCTGGACGGATGTGGACCTAGATGTGGCCTTTGAGCCGGAGAACTGTTCGGCCTGTTCACCCTGCCGGGCCACGGAAGAATGCCCAATGCAAGCGATAGAGAGCGACGCCGGCAAGGTCAGCCGCAGCGAGGCGTTATGCTTTCATTGCGGCATGTGCGCCACGGTCTGCCCGTCGGGGGTCTTTTCCTGCCGAATGGGAGCCATCCGGCTGAAGACTGCCGCCGGGGCTGCCAGGACGGTGCCGGTGGTGCTGCGTCAGTCAGACCGGCTGCGGGCCGTCAGAATGGCGGAGGAGCTGAAAGAGAAAATTATGAGCGGCTCTTTCCGGATGAAAGAAACGATCGAGCGCATCGGCTGAACCTCTCCAGGATCTCCTCAGGCGAGAAGCTGATGATTGGCACTGTGGCGTTGCCCACCTCGACCTTTGCAACTATTGCTGTGCAGTCTCCTGCCAGGGCCAAAGCAATCTCCTCGACCCGGTCGACCAAAACCGCCTGCTCAATCCCGGCAGCTTTTGCCAGGGCGTACAGGTCGGTTCCAAGGGCGGTGCACGTAGACTGAGAGCCAGTAGAGCCGTAGCAGCAGTTGTCCAGGATCACCAGCTGATAGTTGCGGGGCGCATGATGGGCAATGGTAGCTAGAGTTCCCAGGTTCATGAGCACCGAGCCATCTCCGTCCAGTACCATCACCTTTCTCTCCGGCCTTGCCAGGGCCAGGCCAAGGCCAATGGATGAAGCTAGGCCCATCGAGCCGAGCATGTAGAAGTTTTCCGGACGATCCCTAACCGAGAACAGCTCCCTGCTGGGATAACCGATGTTAGAGATCAGAAGAGCGCCCTGCGCCTGCGCGGACTCTGCCGCCAGAGCGATGACCTCAATGCGTTTCATTTGCCCCTCCAGAATTGCAGATCCAGGAGAACGGCCACTGGCCTTCCATCTGCGGCGGCGCAGCTCCAGGCCTGTGCCACCGTTTCCTCAGCCTGCTCCGGTTGGGGTTGAAAATGAGAAATCCCCATGGCGTCGAGCAGGGGGACAGTGAGCCGGCCCATCGGCACCTGGGCCACAATGGGCTCGCCTATGCCACCCCGGTGGCTGATGATCATGAGCAGAGGTATGCCGTAGAGCATATCCAGGGAGGCCAAGGCGTTAGCGCAGTTTCCGAGACCCGAGTTTTGCATCAGCAGCGCTGGCCTCTTGCCACCCATCCAGGCCCCGGCGCAGATTCCCACCCCTTCCTCCTCGCGGGTGGCTGGCAGATGGATGATCTCCGGATCGTTGCCGATCAGAGCGAGCAGCTCCTGCAAATTGACGCAGGGAACCGATGCCGCAAAGTCGATGCCGGCGCGCTTGAGACCCAGATATATAGCTTGTGTCGAAGACGGCATATTGCTCTTGCCCATATTTGCGGTTTAGATATGAAAATGGGCCTCACGCATATCGGTGAGACCGTTCTTGCATTGGATTAATGTTTCCGGCATGCCATCGCCACACCCCATTTTCATGCCTCATGCGGTGCCCGGTCGGGCATTGCGTTTAAATTGATCAATTCTATCCTGGAGTTTCTTAGCATTCTTCGCTTGCTTTTCTTTCTCAATTATCATTAGCTTGCTTCTCAACTATTTAAGTCTAATTTAACAATCAGGATCTTAGTAATAGGACCTTTTATAAAAAGCTAAGACATAATGTTTAATAATGATTAATGCTAACAAATAAGGAGAAAGAAACTCAGGATTTGATTGAATATGCCCGTATCAGGAAGGGAGATCGCAACCCTGGATTTTGCGAATCTTATAGGCGGACCCTTGAACGCCGTTGTCGAAGCACAGGCGAAGTCGGCCATAACCACGGCCAATTTTATAAAAGAAGTGGGTTTTACAAAAGATGGTAAAGTAATTAATGTTGATTTTACATATAACCGTAAAAACGACGAAGGAGAAGACCAGCAGTTCACACTTACTGTTCCGTTCCTTACAATGTTGCCTGTGCCATATATTTCGATAGTGGATGCAGTAATAGAATTCAACGCAAAGATCACCTCTATCAATGAGTCCCATATGGAAGATAACTTTTCGCAGCAGTTAGATGTAGAAGCAGGAGGTAAGTTATGGTTTATTACCGCCAAAGTACAATCAAAGACTGCGTACCAAAAGAAGAGTGCTACATCTGAGAGAGAGGAGCGCACATTCGACATGCATGTACGTGTTGAAGCAAAGAATCAGGACATGCCATCAGGTACAGAACGCATACTTACCCTTCTAGAAAATTCAATCGGTGAGAAGAAAGGGCCGCGTGTGGCGATTTTGAGGATTTTGAAAAAAGAGAAGGAAACGTTAACAGTTGAAACAGATAAGGACCTCGAGACCCTAAACGGTCTTACTTTCTTTGCAACGGATACGAACAATAAGGCAGATCAATTATTTACGATAAGTTCTGTTAAAAAGGATCTTAATACAATCACACTTAGCAAGGAAATTAACGATTCGTATCTGCACAAGAGCATCGACGTACCGCTTAGACCAAAAGGTAGACCAAACGAAGAAATATCAGAAGAAGAAACACAAAAAGAGAAAAAATGATTTAATAGGCTGAATCCTAGCTATATGGGAGTAGGGCCGTTGGAAATCGTTATTCAACGGCCTCTATTTATTTGCTGAGGTGCAGAGATGGACGAAAAAGCGAAAACAAGATTATCCGATGTCCTTGGGGCATTTGTCACCAGTGTGGCTTATGGCAGAAACGTCTCTGATGTGCAAGCGCTGCGCATAGCTCTCAACTACCAAAAAAATAATCTTCTAGAGAGCCTCCCTGTTCCCAGGCTCAGACTATCTCAGGTAAGCATAAGTCTACCGGTTATTTTAACGGAAGTATTGCCCGGGGAGCCACCGAAATGGAATAGTCCGGAAGATATCACTAAGGTTGCATCCACCTCATTTCAAACAGAAATTGAGGATGAGTTGAAACGCCTTGAATATTTAGAACGATTAAAAAATCCAGTTAAAGAAGAGAAGGACTTGTACGAGCGATATAAAAGGTTCTTGATGTTTGCGAAAGACCCGGAAGGATATATCAAGAATAAGGATACACCGGAATATCAAAAATATAAAAAAGAAATTTTCGAAGAAGAAATTGCCCCTGCTTATAAGAGTTTTGAAAAAGTTCTGCGTTCGAGGTTGAATCGTGCTTTTTTAAAACTTGAGATGGATGATAGTTCAAATATTGACGCGGCTATTCGCTATACGGCGGGAGAGACTGTAGAGAGCGCCTTTCGCGATGTGATGAGCGAGTTTTTCTTTCGTTATGCGGAATACAGAATCAAGGTGGAAAAAATAGAACCACAAAAAATGGAAGGAGATAGCTCAAAAATAGAATCTGAGAAATCAAAGCAAATTGCTGACGATATCCCTCCTGTGTTTGATGAGAAAATAGCAAGAAAAAGCTCGGAAAAAATCATGGAATCTGAGATTACAGAAAGAATGATCGCCGACATTCGTCCGCTGGTCGAAAAAGCAGCGATAGATAAGCCAAGCGTTCCACCGGATTTTTATGTAGAGGTGGATACAGACATAATAAAAAATGCCGGCGGAGGGCCAGATGTTGTCACGCGGCTCAGTATCGTTATGCATGAAGAAGGTCTTGAATGGTTGTCCGAAGAACAAAAGGGAATAAAGACCAAAAAGTTAATGCCTGAATAAGATGATCCTCTGTGTCCAAATTGAAAAGCTTGGTTCTCAGCTAAGCAAATTAACCCTGCTCATGGATAAGTATCAGCGCGGGGAGCCCGGTTTTGCAGATGATGTACTTGAGTGGCTCGAAGAATCAGAAAAAGCGATGAGCATTCTGCGCCTGCCGGAGGGATCGGAGATGTCTGTCCTCCGTGGCCGAATTATGAAAGCTGCACATGTTTCGAACTCAACTCGAAAGGTTCAACGTCAAGCTCGTGATATTGCAGCTGCAGAGTCGCTGGAACGTGCCGAGGCTATCATGCGTGGACGTTTGCACTCTTCGGAAGAACGTCTCCAGTTCTTCGAGGAGAAACTCTGCGAAGGGATGACTGCTTTGATGCTCCAAAGACCTCTGCCGGAAAAGACGCTTCCGAATATGGAACAATTGAGGATTGTTTGGGAGCTATTGAGGCAAGAAAAGTCCACATGTCCCCTCTCCCTCTATCTGGCAGCGTCTCTTTCTCCTTCTGATCGTAGTTTCATCCTCAATAAAGTTTTAAATCGGGTATATCACGAAGAGCTTGGACAATTGCCTTCGTCAGAGTCAATTCAATAGATTTGTCAGAATATTTTATTTTAGATTTTGTCGGTTTGTCCGTATTTTATAACTAAACAATAAAATTTAAATACTGAAAATGGTTCAGTACTTAAAATAGGTACTAAAAAAGTCAGGACGATACGGATGTCATTCACACTCATCAAGGGAACCTTCCATGTGCAGGGCTACAGCCCAGATGGCGATTCCGTCCGCTTCAAGGCCAGGAACCCCGCCCTCTGGAAGAAGCTCTCCGGCCAGGCTGTGGAGCTGAATGCCCGCGGCCATGCTCAGCTGCGCATCGAAGCAGTCGATGCTCTGGAGACTCACTACCAGGGATGCTGCCAGCCACTGCGGCCCGCGCGCGCAGCTACTCGCTTTCTCCTCAGCCAGCTGGGGATCACCGATGTCGCCTGGGATGGACCGCACAGCGCAGTGACCAGGGCCAAGGATGGTACTGAGGGTTACATCCTGGCCCGCTGCACAGAGGGCAGACGCCGCCCGGTAGCTTTTGTGTTCCCTGGTGAGACTGAGGAGAAGGATGGAGCGGAGATCAACCTTGATGAGTCGCTCCTCAAAGAGAGCTACAACTACCGTATCCTCGCCCAAGGCCTTGCCTATCCCATGTACTACAACGGCCTCTTCTCGGACCTGCGCCTGCCAATGACCAGAGCGGTAGAATCCGCCAGGGCGGAAGGAAAGGGGCTGTGGCCCTATGACAGAACCACGCGCGGATTTTCGGCCTCCCGCCTGAAGAGCATTACCGAGGACGTGGCCATTCTGCCCAAGCTCTTCCGCCGCATTGTGAATTATATGGGCGAGGGCGGCAAGATCGAGGGCTTCAAAGAGCACCTGCAGAAAACCTGCGAGCCACTTGTTCGGATCCAGCAGGTCCACTTCACGAGATTTGATGCCATCGTTGAGACGAGAGGAGATAAGGTGAAGCTGGCCGAGGCTCCTGAGAATCTGATATTCATGGACAAGGTGCTCTGCAAGAGGAGCGGATAATTATCATTTAATCAACATTTTTATTAGCAAGTGGTAGTATGCAATCCTTAAGATAGATAATCATTGTATCATACCCCTTTATCTAGTAATACATGATAGTTCATTTCATGAAAATAACATTGAAAGGCGATTGGGATATTCCAATAGATTCACCGAATATAATAAAAGTTAAAAATACGCCAGCAAAAGGATCACCTCTCGATAAGGATCTTCCGAGATTATCGAATACTACTAATGGAAATGAGGGTTATTATAGCGGAAGAAAAAATGAATTAGAAAAGCTTACAAACGAACTTTATAGGCGATCAACAGGATCAATACTTGTAAGTGGTTATCGTGGTGTAGGAAAGACGTCTCTTGTTTACAAAGCACTGTCTGATCTAAGAACAAAAGATAAAGATTCAATCGTAGTGATCCTCAATGCAGCTCAGTTGGATGTTATGTCAGATAATGAGGATATCGATCCCAAAAAAATAATTGAAAACCTAATCAGAAGATTATATTTAATCGCGAATGAAACTGAATTGGATAATGAGATCAGAAACGAAATCGATTTGCTCTATCAGAGAGCTATCGCGTCTGTGGTTAAATTAGAGAATTCTTGCCTAAATCAAAAAGAACAAGAAATTGAAAAGACACAAGAGAGTGATTTAGGCATAATGTACGTGTTTAGCCCTCACCTAAGTTTTTAAAATTTCCCTCATAATTGATTTAG
>DAONES010000077.1:0-9112 GCA_035403205.1 Methanothrix sp.
CGGATGCTGGCCGCCGCTATTGCTGATTAGTCCCGTGGCTTTCGTCATGGGACCTGCTGAGCCACGGTTCTTTGGCTACTTTTAACATACTTTTGCTTAAATTAATAATATAAATAGCGCTATTAGCTATTATTTTAAGCCTGTTAATGTTATCTCCTAGAATAGCTATTAATATAGGTGATATGAAAAGCATTAGTCATATTAAATGATAATAGCAATATTGAAATATTGGTGATGAAATATGAAAGTCGTCTCAATAACATGGGCCAGCGAGCTGCCGCTGCTACTTCAGGCTTCAAAAGAGATCGGCCTGGAGATGGAGCTGTGGTCCTCAACTCAGCTTACCAGCGAGGCAGATCTCGCAATATGTCTGGAATCTTTAAAGAAGGCAAATCTCATACTCCTCCATCCATCCAGCGATGCCTGTTGGGATGAGATTATCCCTGCTCTGAATCAAAGCATTCCGGTAATCTCCTTTGGAAGGGATCCCTCTCACTGGGCTGTCGCAAATGTCTCGCTGGAGATCACCCAGATGGTCAACAAGTATGTTCTCTTCGGCGGGCCTGAAAACTACAGGAATATGCTCAAGTATGTCTGCAAAGAGGTTCTGGGTCAGGACTTTATCTATGATCCGCCACAGCAGCTCTTATGGCAGGGGTTCTATCACCCCCGGGCGGATGATGTCTTCCCCACTCTCGAAGAATATCTGAAGTGGTACGGCCCTCTGAAGAGCCCGACGGTGGGCATAATATTCTCCCGAACCTACTGGGCCAATGGGGATACTGCCCTTGTGAACGCCTTTATCTCTGAGCTTGAGAAAGATAGTTCAGTTCTTCCCGTCTTCTGCTTTGGCATGGGCGACCAGGACCTTGGTGCCTGGTCGAGCGTCGAGGTCTCTGAGAGAATCTTCAAGGGCAGAGTGGATGCGATCATCAATCTGCAGCCCATCTTCAGACCGCGAAAGCCGGATGAAGCAGCCAGCGTCCTCAAGGCGATCGACGTGCCGGTCTTCCATCCGATAATGGTCTACCACAAGACCGTAGACGAGTGGCAAAAGGATATTCATGGCCTCTCCAGCAGCGAGGTGGGCTGGTCTGTTGCGATGCCCGAGTTTGAGGGCGTCATAGAGCCGCTGATAGCAGGAGTGACAGACAGGTCCGAATCGGACGGAGCCCTGATTGAGAGGCATGTCCCCATACCGGAGAGGGTGTCAAAGGTGTGCAGGCGTGTCTCCAGGTGGATTGCACTCAAGAACAAGCCCGTCTCTCAGCGCCGTGTGGCATTTATTCTGCACAATAATCCTTGCGTATCCACAGAGGCGTCTGTGGGCGGCGGCGCTCATCTCGATACCCTTGAGAGCGTGGCTCGCATCATGAACCAAATGGCAGCAGCAGGCTACTCTCTGGACAATACTCCCAGCAATGGCAAAGAGCTTATCGAGACGATCATGGACCGAAAAGCCATCTCCGAATTCCGCTGGACTCCCATCGAGGAGATCGTCCAGAAGGGAGGGGCTCTCGCCTATCTGTCCAAGGAGGAGTACGAGCAGTGGTTCGGATGCCTCTCGCCAGTGGTGCAAAGCCGGGTGAGCGAGGCCTGGGGAAGACCGCCTGGGGAGGAGAAGGACGGAATTCCTGCGGCCATGGTCTACCAGGGAAAGATTGTGATCACGGGCGTCCGGTACGGCAATGCTCTGGTCTGTGCCCAGCCCAAGCGCGGCTGCGCCGGTGCCCGCTGCGACGGGACCGTCTGCAAGATCCTGCATGACCCGGAAGTTCCCCCAACTCATCAGTACATCGCCACCTACAGGTACATCGAGAACATCTTCGGCGCAGATGTGCTCGTCCATGTGGGCACCCACGGCAACCTGGAGTTTCTGCCCGGAAAGTCCGTGGGCTTATCCTGCGATTGCTATCCCGATATTGGAATCGGAGATCTGCCTCACCTCTATATCTACAACTCCGATAATCCACCTGAGGGGACAATTGCCAAGCGGCGGAGCTATGCCACTCTCGTGGACCACATGCAGGCTGTGATGACCGACTCCGATCTCTATGGAGAGCTTAAGGAACTGGAGGAGAAGATCGCCGAGTACAACCGCGCCAAAGTCTCAGATGGCGCTAGAGCCCATGCACTGGAGCATATCATTATTTCGCTTATCGAGAAGAGCAACATCGCCAAGGAGATGAAGCTGGATAAGATGAAAGAATCGGGGGCAAGCTTTGAGCAGATTCTGGAGAGGGCTCACGACAGGATCTCGCTCCTCTACAACACCCAGATTCCGGATGGAATGCACATCTTCGGAACCCTTCCCGAGGGCGAAAGAAGAAAGGAGATGGTGCGATCAATTCTCAGGTCCGAGTTTCGCAAGACCGCCGCAGAGCTTCTGGGAAAGGTTGTCACGACCAAGATGGAGGATTTGCAGGAGCTGGACAGCCTCTGCAAAGAGCTGGTCACTGCCATGATGCCGACCATCGAGGAGGAGACGGAAGCGGATGGAGGCGGCAGCAGCCGGCAGAACAAGCTGCGGGAGCTGCTGGAGAGCAGAGGACTGCATGGAAATGGATCTCTTCAGGCTCTGCAGGGCCGGGTGGAAGACCTCTGCCGGCGGATAGAGGCGTCAAAGGAGATGCAAAGCCTGCTGCATGGCTTCTCTGGTGGTTTCATCGAGCCGGGTCCCTCCGGTCTGGTCACCAAAGGAAAGATCGAGGTTCTGCCCACTGGCCGCAACTTCTACTCCCTGGACCCGGAGGCGGTTCCCACTGAGGCCGCCTGGATGGTGGGACGGAGGCTTGCCGATAGCCTGATTGACAAGTACCGCAAAGAGCAGGGCCGGTTGCCCGAGAACGTCGCCATGTTCTGGATGGCGGGTGACGTGATGTACGCAGACGGGGAGCAGATGGCTCAGATCTTCCATCTGATAGGCGTCACGCCGGTCTGGAAGGGAGCGAAGCTCAGGGGCTATCAGGTAGTCCCTCTGGAGGTGCTGGGGCGGCCGAGGATAGACCTGACGATCAAGTCTTCGGGCATCATCCGCGACTGCTTCTACAACTGCATTGAGATGGTCGACAGAGCAATAAAGGAGGTCGCGGCTCTCGATGAACCTGCTGAGATGAACTATCTGAGAAAGCATGATCTGGAGAATGGCCCCACTCCCAGAATCTTTGCCAGCCGGCCGGGAACTTATGGAAACGGCGTGAATCTGGCAGTCTATGCGAGCGCCTGGAAGAAGGAAAAGGACCTCTCGGACATTTTCATCTACTGGAACGGGTACGCCTATGGCAAGGGATTCTTTGGCGAGGAGTCTCAGGACAAGCTCAAGAAGCAGCTGAAGAGCGTGGATGTCACATTCAACAAGACGACCACAGACGAGAAAGACCTTTTCGGATGCTGCTGCTACTTTGGAAACCACGGCGGCATGACTGCCGCTGCCCGTGAGGTCTCCGGTCATCAGGTTGAGTCATATTACGGCGATACCAGGGATGCGGATCACGTGGAGGTGCGGACGCTGGCAGACGAGGTGAGAAGGGTGGTTCGCACCAAGCTGCTCAACCCCAAGTGGATCGAAGGCATGAAGCGGCACGGCTACAAGGGAGCTGGGGACATATCCAAGCGCGTGGGCCGGGTCTACGGCTGGGAGGCGACGACCCAGGAGGTGGACGACTGGATCTTCGATGACATCGCCAAGACCTTCGTCATGGATGAGGAGAACCGCAAGTTCTTCGAGGAGAACAACCCCTGGGCTATGGAGGAGATGAGCAGAAGGCTCCTGGAAGCCGAGCAGAGGGGACTGTGGAAGGCCGACCCGGAGGTTCTGGATGCACTGAAGTCCACATATCTTGAGATCGAGGGCTGGATGGAGGAGAGGATGGGCGATGTCGAGGGCAATTTCCAGGGAGGGGCGATCGATGTAATCAATGCCGATGAGGTGAAGGCCTGGAAGGAGAAGATGGCGAAGGTGCTGGGCACGTAAGGCATTTGCATCATGAACTGGCAGCCAGCCTGGCCTGGAGCTGGCTATGCCAGGATTTTTGCCTGGAACTGAATTTTTAGTGCCGATGGGGGCGATAAAGAATTTTTTTAGGGTTCTGATCAAAAGCGTATAGCATAATTGACTTTAAATTATTTAGGCGTTGCATCATCTTCAATTAAAAAATCCTTCGTTGAAATTTAAGCTTTGAGGCGCTGGATTCTTATAGAAAAAGAGAAAAGCACCGTGGCAAGCTCGTCTGGCGAGGAAATATGTACGATGGCGAAAAAGGAGCGCCGAACAAGGGCCAATTGCGGCAGACCATCTACAACATATTCAATGACGACTTGATGATCGCTCTTGCAGCAATTCTAGCATCTGCAGTTATTTTTCAAATGGTCTTTGAATTCTCATCTGGCATGGAAGTTGTTTTTAATTTTCTGAATTATTTCATTATTGTTGCATTCATGGCTGAATATGTTTTAAAGCTTTATGTAGATGAGTCAAAAATCTCCTTTGTTGCCAACCCTATTCATATTTTTGATCTTCTAATAATTATTCTTGCATTGTTTGACTTTTCAAAAATCGGTTATGTTTCATTCTTGCCGAGTCAGGCTCAACTGTCACCCATATTGAGACTGCTTCGCATATTGCCGCGAATACTACCTCGTGTGCTCTTAGCCTTCTTTTTGGCGGGCAGAACTGCCAAGAGAATTGATCATGGAGGCATTCCTGATGAAGTTGTTCCACAAAAATTGAAAGTATCCTTCATCGACTTCAAGGGCGAAAAGAAGTCGTATCCGGAAGAGAACGATCAAACGATATCTTTTGATAAAACGCCGGTTTGGATCGATTTTCAGAACATTACTGAGGAGAATTTTGAATATGTAGAAAAAATCTCAAATGTATCTCACGATTTGCTCAATGCCAAACTGTTTCAGGCCTCTTTTCCAAGAATCGATCCCTCTGAGAACTATTTGACGATGTTTTTATGGGATTCTCAAATAATGCTTGATAGGAATCAGCGCTCTGATATTTTTATCAACAATATGCTAATAGTATTTAACGAGGATAAAGTGATCACGCTTAGCAAAGGAAAAAGTCAGATGTTCGATAATATCTCGCCATTGATATCAATTGAATTATCAAAGAAATCCTTAAAGCATAACGAATTTACTGATAACGTTTTATATGCATTGCTTAAACAGAAATTAAATGATTACAGTAATGTATTCCAGGAAATAGAACAAAAAACCATAGAATTTGAGCAAATACCTGTTGACAAAACTTCTTCTAAATTCCTTGAAGAAACATTTCATCTTAAGAAAGAAATCCTGGGTATTAGCGAAAACCTCTGGCATTTCCAGCAAGTTCTAAAAAACTTAATCAATATAAAAAATGTAAATCAATATAAAATAGATAATGCAAAAGAATTTGGCAATCTTCTTATTGAATCTGAATATTTAAATGATGTTATTAAAAATAAGAAGGAGAGCTTGAATTCTCTTATTGAGCTGCATAAGGATACAGTCGCTTATGATATGAACCGAGTCATGAAGGTGATTGCGGTAATTACATGTCTCGCAATAATCCCTGCAACAGTTGGCGGATTGTTGGGTGTTAACCTGGATGAAGGCAATTTCCATATAAAATTTATAGAAATATTTTTTATTGTTTTTGTTTCCATACTTCTTGGCATTTATGCATTTTACAAGATGGAATGGTTAAAATAAAATTTAACAAATCCTGATACGTGAAACTTGGAACCAATAATAAATGACTTCTGATTGAGCGGCTTTCCTGCAAGCAAAAGATGGACTGCGTTCCTGATGCTTAAGTAAAGAATGAGCAGTTAATTGGGTACAGGCAATAAGCCAAGTTGTGGCATTATGCATATTATCCAACAAATTGTCTCAAGATCAAGTAAAATTGCGTATCTTTCGGGGTTAGTTATAAATACATCTATCTACATCTCATTTTTTCGTATAATTATTACAATTAGTAATATTAATTGCGTAGCTGGCTAATCTATCAGAAGGGTTCGGTCCATCGAAGGAGTGATGATTGCAATGGCAGAAGTGAGGGCCTGGTGGTCAGATTGATGGGTGATTTGTTGCAAGAAGCCGAGGGAGCCTATGCCATCCTCTGGGCGGATCTGGTTGCTCTGCGGCGAAACCTGTCTCATTACCTGATAGCGACGGTTGTCGGCCCGATTCTTTATATGGCAGCCTTCGGCTTTGGTCTTGGCGGGGGCATCAAGATGGACGGCATGAGCTATCTGGAGTTTGTGATTCCCGGAATCATTGCCATGACCGCCATGAACAGCAGCTTCAATGGCTCGGGAACCAGGCTGGTAGTGGATCAGATCCACTGGAGAAGCTTCGATGAGTCTCTCATGGCTCCCATCAGCCAGCCATCGCTTCTCCTGGGCAAAGCCCTGATCGGAGTCTTGCGAGGCAGCGTCAGCAGCATCGCATTTCTTATCATGGCTCTGCTCATCAGGCCGCAGCTTCATATCGGCCTCGCTCTGCTCGTGAGCCTGGCTTTAACCTGCTTTATCTTCTCATTTCTGGGAGTGCTCTCCGCTCTTCTGGCCCGCTCTTATGATGATATGATCATGTTCACCAGCATCATCATCACGCCCATGGCCTTTTTAGGCGGGACCTTCTTCTCCCTGAATTATGTGCCAGAAGCCCTGAAATATGCTCTTTACCTGCTGCCGCTCACCCATGCCAGCATCTGCCTGCGGGCGTCTGTTATGGGGCAAGGCGTCCCATACCAGTCAATGCTTGCATTGATCCTCTTTCTGGCCCTCTTTGCGGCAGGTGCGCTGCTCGCCCTGAAGAGAAAAGACGCTTAGTCTCTTTGCTTATGGTTTTTGCAGGAGAGCGTGCGACAAAGCCTGATGGAAAGGCCAGGGGCAGCTTCTCGGGGCTACTGCCGTCGAGAAATATATCGTCTAAATAGTAGTCTAAAGTAGTCTAAATCAGATCCATTATAGTTCGGTTTAGACTAATGGCAAATCGCTTTAATGATGGCGATTTCTATGATTTCACTCATCATACCCAGACCATTTTTCCGTCTAATTCAGAGATTTTTAATGCGTTTTAGACGAAAACCATTTCGATCTTGGATATATTCCAGAGACACGATTGTGTCGTAGGAGCGCGTTTCCTGAGCTAAATTCCTTCTTTGTCGCATTAATCAAAGCATCTCTTGAGAATAAACCCTCTCAGTCTTAACGCAAAGGCAGATTGAAGAAAAGACAAAAAATTGAAAATTCAGGCATTAGCTGCAACAGCGTCTGCCGTTTTTCTTCCTAATTTTCTCTCACTCTTCCGGATAGCCCAGCACTACCCCTTCCGGATAGGACAGTCCCATGAACTTCTCCAGATATTCCCGGTAGATCTTCACAGGATCGATGTCCAGCTCAGGATGCAGCCACTTGGCATAGTAGGCTACCCCCGCAATTCCGTCCGGCCCCCAGGCGATCTCAGTGCTGAGCAGGTGGGTCCGGTTATTCTTAACGGCATCGAGATTTGCCCAGCCGGGGCGGCCTTCGATGTAGCCCTTGAGGATCTCTGCCGCTTCATCGGTGCTGTTCCAGCCAGGCTTCTTGCTGCCCGGTGCCAGAGTCCTTATTATCACGTCCGGATTCTCTTTGAGCACCCATTCGCTGTCCAGCTTGGGAAATTCCGGAAGGTCTGCAGCAATATTCCTGCCGCCCGCAAAGTTGCACACGGCGTTGCCGCTGCTGCCGTTGCCGTAGCTTGAAATCTCAGAAACGGTATTCTTTGTGCCCCATTCCATGAAGAGGCGTGGCTTGTCGTCTTCCTTAAGAGCAGCTACATAGTCCTCGATGGGTTGATCATAAGTGCTGCGCCATTGAAGATATTCATCCGCCTGCTCATTCTTGTTCAGGAGGAATCCCAGGGTTTTGATCTCCGAGCGAAGAATGTTGTCCCTGTAGAAGTCCAGTCCAAGGACAGCTATTCCCGTGGCCTTGAGGCTCTCCTCCAGCTTTGACGCTCTCTCCATGTTGGCAGAAGTTATGATGATATCCGGGTGAAGCTTTACTATCGCCTCGCTGTCCGGAGCGGACCAGGTTCCTACCGCCGGCTTATCTGCCAGATCTGAGTAATAGTATCCGCCTTCTTTGATATCTGAGGATACTCCTACCATCATATCCTGAGCCTTGAGTATCTTGGCGGCCTCATTCCTGTAGCTGCCCAGAGCGATCATCTTGTTTATGGGCATCTTGATGGTCACATTTCGGTTGATGGAGTCGCAAACGGTGATCTCTTTCTCCTCGCCCTTGATTATCTCGTTTATCCTGTCGATGTCCTGGGAATCGATCTTGCCATCATAGTTGGCATCGGCAAGCCTGGTAGGCGCATTGCTGCCGCTGATTATTCCCTGGACAAATGCCACATCTGCCTCGCTAATTGCATCATCCATATTGGCATTTCCAAAGATGCTCAGCAGATCAACAGAGGCCCCGGCTGACATGGCCAGAGACAGAGCGGCGAACATGATTGCCATAAAAAGGCCGGTCCGCCACCTCAGCTTTTGGCCTGCTTTTTTATCCCTGATAGTATTACTTTTGATATTGATCATATTTGCATCACTAATTCTTATAAATAATGTCATTAGTTATAACTATTTTGCATGACGTGTTATCAATGGCATAGAAGTTCTCCTCCAAATCAGGATGGAACAAAAAAAGGGGTAGCAGGGCATCCAGTCTGAGTGGCCGCCCAAATATTTCTATTCATTCTTCCGGATAGACGAATATCCTGTCCTCAGGGTAGGATGATCCCATGACCTTCTGGTATTCTTCCCATATCGCGCTGGGATTGATATCCGCTTCCGGATGGAGCAATTTGGCCATGTATGCCAGGCCGACGGGATTGTCCAGACCGTAAAGCATCTCTGAGAAGCACAGGAAGACCCGATCATTTTCCACTGCGGGAATGCTATCCGATCCAGGCCTGCTGAGGACCTCATTTCTTGAGATCTCCAAATCCAGGGTATCCTTGCTGGGCCCTGCCTGCCATCCCAGAGTATCCGCCGACTTATACTTCAAAATTACATCCGGCCTTTCATCCATGACCCACTCCCAGGAGACCTTGGGAAACTTTC
>DAONES010000078.1:0-9040 GCA_035403205.1 Methanothrix sp.
TGCCTGAGGTGCAGGATGTGGCCGATCTGGTGGGCGACTCCCTGGAGCTCTCCCGAGCGGCTGCGCGCCTGGATGCAGAGGTCATCGTCTTTTGTGGTGTGGATTTCATGGCGGAGACTGCGGCCATTCTCTCTCCGAGCAAGAAGGTCGTTCTGCCAGAGAAGGGCGCCTGGTGCCCGATGGCCCACATGATCTCGCCTGAAGAGCTGCGTGATCTTATGGCCCTCCATCCCCAGGCAGCGGTCGTCTGCTATGTGAACTCCACTGCGGAGATCAAAGCAGAGAGCGATGTCTGTTGCACCTCCGCGAATGGTGTGCAGGTGGTCTCCTCGCTATCCGAGAAGGAGGTCATCTTCGTGCCGGACAGGAATCTGGCAGCCTATGTGGCCCGCCACACAAACAAGAAGATCATTCCCTGGAATGGCTACTGCTATGTGCATGATCATCTGACTGCCGAGCAGGTAAGGGCCGCTCGGGCGGAGCATCCCAAGGCCGAGGTGCTGGTGCACCCGGAGTGCCGGCCAGAGGTCATCGATGAGGCGGATTTCACTTACAGCACCGCCGGGATGGGAAGGCATGCCAAAGCCAGTGCTGCGAGGGAGTTCATCATCGGAACTGAGGTGGGCATGATCCACCGGCTGAAGAAGGAAAATCCGGACAAGGAGTTCTATCCGTTGACCAGCAACGCCATCTGCCAGAATATGAAGAAGACCGATCTCGCCAAAATCCTGCGGGCTTTGCAGACTCTGGAGCCGCGGGTAACAGTGCCTGAGGAGATTGCGGCGAAAGCGCGTCGGTCGATTGAGAGGATGCTGGCGGTCAAGGTTTAGAGATGGAAGACAGTGGCCTTGTAGGCAAGGCCGGACATTGCGGGATTCTTGCGGAGAATGCTCATTGCCGGTGCGGAAGACTTAAGGGAATCTGCTATTTTTTGGCTTGCGCTGATACTTTTTCCAGTCGTGATTGAAGAAGACTGAGCTTGGGTTTAGCTTAATTTGTGCAGCATTTTTTTAGCGGGGGTGCGCAGCTGGCGGGCAGGTGTGGCGCAGGCTCGCTGGAGTGTGGCGCAGCAGATTGGCGGGCACCTATCAGTGCCGGGGCGGTTCGGGTGCTCGGCGGTTTATTTTTGATCGAGGTGTGCTCTGGCGTCAGCGTTGGCTGATTCATGATGCTTTTTTTGGTGGAACACTCCGCGCGCGGTTATTAAACGCGCGGATCAGTCTGCGCCCTCAGCGCCGGGCAGGCTTGGATGCTTGGCGGTCTTCGATTGATCGTTGTGTGCTCTTGGTATCACTGTCTGCTGTTTATCGATGCTGTTTTTGGTGGAACGCGCCGCGCGCGGTTAGACGCGCGGGTCAGTCTGCGCCCTCAACGCCGGGCAGGCTTGGACACTTTTGTCGCAAGCAGATGGCCGGGCGTGGCTGCGTTGAGCCTGCGGCTGTTCGGGGCACTTAAGCTGCGTCATCCTCCTGTTCGATGGATTGCTTTTTCCTTCAAGGTCATGCGGGGC
Source organism: Methanothrix sp. (assembly GCA_035403205.1). Classification (GTDB taxonomy): domain Archaea; phylum Halobacteriota; class Methanosarcinia; order Methanotrichales; family Methanotrichaceae; genus Methanothrix. The sequence continues at coordinate 1,511 of DAONES010000078.1, forward strand.
CTCGAAAGCATCACATGATTTGAGGAGGATTGCGACGCGGGAGCTCAGAGAATGGCTGAAGAAAACGATGGCAATAGGGCCTGCGGCAGGAAGAATGCGAGACTGCAATGGCAGGCTGCCGGGCGGGAGCTACGAATACAGTTAAATACTACTACTGCATGAGATTGGCTGCCTCTTTTGCGGGGGTTGCCAAGCCAGGTCAAAGGCGCTGGATTCAGGGTCCAGTCACGAAGGTGTTCGTGGGTTCGAATCCCATCCCCCGCACCTATACATATCGATTTTAGCCAACTAACTATCGGAGAATTCTTCTGTCGGCGACTTGATTATTTTCAGTATTCATCCCCAGAACCTCTTCGTCCTGGCGTACTCCCTCTCAGCCTTCAGTATGTCCCGATAAAACTCCAGCTCGTCGCGCTGCCCTTTTCCTACCACCCGGGCAGCGGTCTCCGGGCCAAGCCCCCGGCTGGCGAGAGCGATGGCGGCTGTCTTTCCGTAGCTTAATACCAGATTTGCATTGCGAAATACCCTTTTCGTCCTGCGCCGGTCCTCGGCGGTCTTCTTCTTCTCCGGCTTCTTGACGATCTTGATCTCCTCTTCCTCCCAGGGCTTGAGGGCGGCAACCATGCGGGAACCGCATATGGGACACTCAGGCCGCTCAGCGACCCGTTCCACCTGGCGAATGCTCTTCCATTTCTTGCAATTGACGCAAAACAGGAGGACTCGATCGTTCATGATGCGATTTTTTAGCAGATCGATGACCGCAGCATCAGCGTGCTCTGGAGATATGACATCCCGCCCCCCACCCCGCCCTGAGGTTCCAATGGGGCTGGGGGAGCTGCAAACGACCTCAATTGTGCCGTCCTTAATTTTCTCCAGGACCCATCTGGCTCGCTTTATGTCCAGCCGGTCATGATAGATCTCCCGTAGAGCCTCCCGGTACATGGGTGTGCCCTCAAATACCGCCAGCAGCTTTGCCATGCTGACCCTCTGATAGTCCACATCCCTGGAAAATGCCCCGAATTTGCGTGCTACATGAACCATCTTCCAGCGCAGGAGAGTGGTGTTCTTGAGGGTCATCTCCAAAATGGGCTCCACGTAAGTCGGGTCCAGCTCGATGAGAAGCTTCTTGATCTCCTCAGCAAGGAGCACGCGCGGCAGCGTCAGCTCAATTCGGTAAGGATCTATCTGCATGGCCACATTGCTGCCGAACCGGGCGGAGAGAATCGAAGTTATCACTCTGCCAAGTGTGTCATTGGTCTTATGGCCGAAGCAGGCATTGATGATTGCCCCCTCCCCACCGCACTCCACCACAATGTGGGATTCATCAGGAACGGGCAGGTTTTTCTCCATCTGCTTTTTAATGAGGTCGACCAGCTCCTTTGCAGCAGCATCGTCCAGCGGATACCTTCTCACGAGCATTGCAGCCGCCCTATCAGATGCCGCCCCGTTCCCTGGCGCATCATTTCCTGTATCCTCATCATATGCAGAACTGATCTCCCGCCGGATGCATCCCACCTCCTGAGCCACGGCAAAGGGAACTGGAATCTCTTCGCCGGTCCAGCTGGGAATCTCACCGCTCCGGTGAATTGGCACAACCTTGATCTCGTTGTCCTCGATCTCCGTTATCTCCCAGATCTCACCCTTGGTGACGAATGTGGACCCAGGCTGAGCGAAGCTGACCACAAATGCCTCATCCAGAGTGCCAACGGACCGGCGGCCCACTATGTCATAGACATTGTACCTCTTCTCATCCGGAATCATGGAGAGGTTCTCGATGTAGTACTCCCGCGCCTTGCGAGTCCTCTGCAGGATGTTTCCCTCCGGCCTCACCAGCCTGTGCTCTGCCATTTCCTCGATTACGCCATCCATCTCTTCTCTGGATAGCTCCCGGAATGGATAGGCCTTGGTGACGATTCTCTGCACGGTCTCCCTGTCAATGTCACCAAAATCCATCTCCAGTCCCACAATCTGGTTGGCCAGGACATCAGTGGGCTTCTCGTGAATCTGGATCTCTTCCAGCTCTCCAGCGGCCGCAGCCCGGGAGATGGCGCAGGCTTCAGCCAGGTCATCGGCACTGGTGGCGATGATGGTTCCGGAGGAGAGAAGGCCGATCCTGTGGCCGGAACGGCCAACCCGCTGCAAAAGGCGGGAGACGGCACGGGGCGAGCTGTACTGAATGACGTGGTCCACATCGCCGATATCAATTCCCAGCTCCATGGAGGATGTGCAGATCAGGCCTCGCAAGTTCCCGGATTTGAAGGCCTCCTCTGCTTCCACCCGTGCTTCCACAGATAGGCTGCCGTGATGTACCCCCACTGGCTCGCCTAGCTGGCGAAACCTTGAGCCCAATACCTCCGCAGCCTGACGGGTGTTCACAAAAATAAGGCACTTCTTGCTGTGCACCATCTCCCGGATGAAACGAATCTGCGCAGCCAGATGAGGGTCGCACTCGAGAGTGCTTGCCATGGCATAGTCTCCTCTGACGGGTGTTGGGCTGGTCACCCGAAGGTCGCTGGCCCTCTCCACCTCCGTCTCTATGATTCGATAGCTTCGTCCCCTTCCAGCGAGCAGCCTGGCCACATCCTCAGGCGAGCCTACGGTAGCAGAAAGGCCGATCCTCTGGAAGTCTCCGGCAAGCTCAGCCAGCCTCTCCAGGATCACAGCCAGCTGCGAGCCGCGCTTGGTGGTGGCCATCTCGTGCACCTCATCCACCACCACCGTCTTAACTGTGGAAAGATTCTTGCGCAGGAGCTTTCCAGTGAGCATTATCTGCATCGTCTCCGGGGTGGTAATGAGAAGGTCCGGCGGCTTTAATGCCTGTCTTCTCCGGTCCGCCTGGCTCGTGTCGCCGTGTCGAACGGCTACGCTGATGTGCAGCTTCTCTCCCCATTCCTGAAACCGGCGAAGCATATCCCGATTCAGGGCGCGAAGCGGAGTGATGTAGACTGCCTTTGTGCCTTTGATCTTGCTAGAGAGGATCTGATGGAAGATGGGAAGGCTTGCCGCCTCGGTCTTTCCTGTGCCGGTAGGAGCGATGAGCAGCACATTCTCTCCTGAGAGAATGGCAGGAATGGCCTCTTTTTGAGGCTTTGTCGGCTCAAAGATCCTCTCTTCCTCTAGCTTTGCTCTGATCTGGTCATCAAGCAGGAGGAACGCGTTCACAAGTCACCATTCCTGAGGGGTATATGAAAGGCTTGCGGCAAAAAAGATCGCCAGTAGAGAGAAAAAATAGGTTAGGTGCTGAATGTCTGCTGGATGCCGGCGAAATGCCTTCGAGGTCCCTCTAAAGCTGCCCTTTTTTCAGCAAGAGAATGCTGTTTTCATACAGGAGCCAGACATGCTCGATGCCCTGATTCCGGAAATCATCGCTGTGGACAAAGCTCACATTGAAGCCCCGGTTCTTGAGATACCACTGGTAGTATGCCGCCTTCATCGGTATGTCCAGGCGGCTGGTATCCGGCCTTATGCTGGTAGCAAAACGGACCAGTTCAATGGGACTATCTATGTCGGCTGCATTCATGCCGAAATAGTATTTCTCAGGAATGTCGTTTCCGCTATTGCTAAATCCAGAGCCGGACGATTTTGAGCCGGATGGCCCTCGATCTCCTGAAAAAATATGGCACCTGTAATCAGTGCTACTGCTATTACTGTGAGCCAGGACTTGGAGGTAATGCGCTTCACCCTCTGCAATCTTGTGCAACTTATCAGTGCAACTCTGCGCAATACTTCTAAATTCTTCTATTTTAGCTGTATCTCTTCAAGTACGACTCAATGTACTTTCCGACTTTATCTCCCCGGTAGACTCCGGCATGCCCCTCGCAGAGAACATCCGCCCGCAGGGACAGAAGCTTCTGCATGGAAGCGCGCCACATCTGAAGGTCCGATCCCCAGTCAGGCGAAAAAGGACCGTGAATGTCCTGACCGAATAGAACCCGGCCATCTCTGGTATCTATGTAGATGCAGATGCTTCCGGGCGTGTGCCCGGGTGTGTGCAGAAAATGAAACTTCATGTCCCCTAGAGTTAGCTCCTGCGCCTCTCCGGCGAGCAGTGTGTCTACCTTGACCGGTTTGTAGTCCACGCCATACATGCAGGCTGCAGTGAGAGCATTGTTCTCGCCCTCGATGCCCGCCCGGTCCAGCTCGTGGGCGATGATCTTTGAGCCGTAGCGCTCTTTCCAGGTGAAAAGGCCTCCAATGTGATCGATATGGCAATGGGTGGCAATTATGTGCCAGACTGCCGCCGGCTCAAAACCCAGCGACCGGATATTGTCCTCGATTCTGCTTGCGCTGTAGCCTACTCCGGAATCGACCAGCACCAGCTCACTGCCGGCGTCCACCAGATAGATAAAAGCGTCTTCCGGGGCGGATAAGTCCGATCCGCCCACGGCATAGACGCGATCGCAGATGCTCTTAGCCCTGCTCATTGATCTCCTTTTCGAGTGCCGTTTTGACGAGCAAATATTCTGCCTTCAGTTTCTGTGCCAGCTCTGTCGCCCCCTGCAATGAACTGGACCGGCCCATCATCTCCAGTTCCTTGGCCATAGCGGAAAGGCGCATGGCACCGATGTAAGCGGCGCTCGACTTCAGGCTGTGGGCAGCCAGATGCAGCCCTTTGGCGTCTTTGCTTTCTGCAGACTGCAAAATGGAATTTATCTTATCGGGCGAATGCTTGAGGAACAATCCGCCCACCTCGGCGACGATGTCAGGATCCCCTTCATCCTGCAGCTCCCGGAGGCTGGCCAGCACCGACTGGTCGATTACATCGCAAGAATCGTCTCCTGCTTCTATCATTCTCCTACCATCCCCGCCAGCAGCCCTTGATTTTTGGAAAAGCTGCTGGATAGTTATCTTACATAGTTCGTACTATTTATCCTTAACTTATTTTCATTTTCTGATGCCCCGGACAGAAGTAGCTTGTCCTCCCGCCGATCTTCTCCCGGCTGAGCAAAGCGCCATCAATCGGACACCTTCCGCCTGGATGTCGGTGGGGCAGGAGATAGGTGTCGGGCAGCTTCTCCAGATTGGCATGAACGGCCAGATACGCCATGAGAGCTTCCTGGATAGATGAGAAAAGCGCAGCAAGCTGCTCTATTGAAAGAGAGCGAGCCCTGGGACAGATGCCTGCCTGAAAGAGGGCCTCGTCAGCATAGAGGTCGCCCTGCCCCGCGACAATCCTTTGTTTAATAAGCGCTTGCTTAATTAGCTATCTTCTACCAAGCATGCTCTCCAGAAATCGTGCCGTGGCGCAGGGCGCAATCAAATTGCCTGCCTGTCAGGGCCTGCTCCAGCCGGGAAGCGGTGACGCCCGCCAGGATGCGCCCGTCAAGGACTCTTGCCGACAGGATGGTCCGGTGAAGCGATATTGCCTGCAAATACCGGCGGGCCATCTCCACCTCGGGAAGTTCGGGCACCTTCTTACCTTCGCTCCGAAGCCATTAGGTACCCGCCAAAGCCCGCTCCCCAGAGGATCATCGGATAGACGATCATCTTCTCTATGCCGCCAGGGCCCAGTCCCAGGTTATTTCCCAGCACAAAGAGTGCCAGGCAGCCCAGAGTAATCCCTCCCAGCAAGGCCGCTATCATGGACATGGGAAATCTTATGAGAAAGAAGGAGAGCATTTCCGACAGTCCTCCAGAGAAAAATGTAACGCCAGCGCAGATCTCGTGAATTGGACGAATATTTTCCGGAAAGATGCCCACCCCCATCGCACCAGCACCGGTGAGAACCATCAGAATCGAAAATAGCCTATTGCCGTGAAAGGAATGAAATGATATGGCGGAAAGGATTATCATCGCTCCTAGGAGCATTATTGAGCTATTGAACAATCCTGCCGTTCGTCCCATCCCCAGGTCGCTTATCATATTTTCAGAGATGCTGTAGCCGGGATAAAGCGCCTCGCAGACGAGCATGATCATAAGAAATTGGCAGGCTCCCACGAAGGACAGAAATCCTGCGATCTTTGTGGAATACATGGATGGTAGGTAACTGTGTAAATTATATATAAAACTGTTGCAGGCTAAAACCTCGCACATTTCAGAGCATCCCGACAGATGCATTCTCTCTGATCGGCTATCGTCTGCATTGCCAAAGAAACCATCTCTTCAACTGTCATCTGATACCTTTTCATGAGATCGGCGATCTCAGATACGGTCAGATTGCCTCCGCCAGTCATTCCTGCGGCGGGATTTGTAACGACGCATAGCGAGGCATAACAGAGGGCCGCCTCCCTGGCCAAAGCCACCTCAGGATAGCCGGTCATGCCCACCACATCCCCGAACTGGCGCATCATCCTGATCTGGGCGGGCGACTCCAGATGGGGACCCTCGGCGCAGACATAGACGCCTTCGCTCACGGTCTGGCCGAGGGAGCGGGCCGCATCAGCCAGCGAGCTACGAAGGTCCGGGCAATAGGGCTGGCTCATGTCCACATGGACTGCTCTCTCTTCAAAGAAGGTATTGGGCCGGCTTTTGGTGAACTCCACAAAATCGTCCGGCAAAAAGATGCTGCCGATGGGATGCCCTGCCATGCTGCCCACGGTGTTGATGGAGATGACGGCACTTGCCCCTGCCATTCTGGCGGCGGAGATGATCGCCCGGTAGTTGACCCTGTGGGGAGGAAGGTGGCCTTCGCCGTGGCGGGAGATGAAGATGATCTTATGCCCTTTCATCCGGCTGCGAACGATGGGCACCAGTCCGTAGGGAGTCTCTATCTCGTCAGCAAGCCCAGGCAGGGCGAAGCCAACGCCGCCGATGACGGCCAGATCGGAAATCATGGAAAGCACTCACTTCCTTCTAGCTTAAATGGTCAGTGTGTACTTGCATATAAACGCAAGCTAAATGATGCAAAAATGTGACTATGATAGGCGCCATTGCTGCGCCTATCATTTCCCACAAAAAAGTGCGGCTTATCTTGCCGCTTTTGCCACGCGCTCAACACTGTCCCTGTGGTTGATGGCGTAGCTCTTGACATCGCGGTTGGCTGCTGCTATGATCTCTTCTGCCAGCGCGGCCTCAATTGACTTGGGCTTCTTGAAGGACGCTGCATGCGCTCCCTTGGATATGAACATGAGTGCGGTGTCAACGCGCCTTTGGGGAGAAGTATCAACTGCCTTGGGCACAGTTATGCCGCCGTACTTGAGACGGACGACCTCTTCGCGCGGCCCGGCATTTGCTATGGCCTTGGCGAGGACGGAGAGCGGGTTCTCCTTGGTCTTCTTGGCAACGATATCGAATGCGCGCTCCACTACGCCGTAGGTCTTGAGCTTCTTTCCCGTATTGTCTTCCTTTCTCATGAGCTTGTTTACCAGGCGCTCGACGATATGCTGCTCGGACTTTTTAAATTGCTGTTTAGCATGCTTGCCGCCTGAAATCATGACCGACTTGGATGCCATGTTCATGTAGCCCTTTACGCTAGGGTCTGCAACCTCGACCTCAGCCGGGTCCCATTTGCCGAATAACTTCATAATAATCACCTTACCGGCTTTTCCTTTCTCCCTCGGACAAGCTCCAGCAAGGAGACGTTATTGACTG
>DAONES010000079.1:0-6769 GCA_035403205.1 Methanothrix sp.
TCTATCGTTGTGTGGCCTTCGACCACATCGCCGGTAAGATAGCACGGTCGCACAGAATCATAGATCTCAAAGGGGCTGCCTGCTTTCCGGCACCGGGGGATTGGCTTCTTCCCTTTTATCAGAATGTGGAGACCGTTGCCGCTCTGCGATCTTTCAGTATAGCTGTTGAACCTCTCGATTATCTCCAGCGCCCACGGTTCAATGATGCCATTTTTTATACATTTATCAATATCAACAAAGATAAGATCGCCCGGCTCTATTGGCATCATGTAACATATACCGTCAAAGCCTCCGATGTCCTGAAATCCTGTTAAAGCGGTGCCAAAAAGGCACCAGCTCGCAGGCATATTCGATTGCGCCCGTTTGCCATCGACCCTGTAAGGGACTTTGGCGGGCTTACCGTCCCTCGTTTCGCGTCTCCACAACGCCCAACTGATAGAGTTTTTTAGCTCTTTTGGGAGGTTCTCCGGGTATATCGCTACCATCTACGCCTCTCTCAGATGGTACTTGCCATCCAATCGCAGGCAACAGACCTCTTTGCCCACAAGCTCGCGAAGATTGCTCTCCAGTTCTTCCGGAAAGCTCACCGCCCCCCATGCAAACCCAGCGATGACAGACCCATCCCGGCAGAAAGCCGACAGCAAAACACCGCGCGCCTCTTCTAACTCCGAAAGCCTTTTACCCTCAGAAGGAGAATAATTCATACCGGTAACTCCTATTGTGGTCTGGAGATCCGCCCGCCTTGGTGCTGGTCACACCAGGGCAAATCACTGTTTTCATGTTCCTCTCTCAATCGGCGTGTAAATGAGCCGTCCCTCATCGTCCATTTGTACGTCCATGTATTCGGCAGACAACTTTTTCGCGATTTCCCGCGGGACACCAAGAACTCGCTCAGGTCCAAATTTTCGAAGCCGCATTAATTTCATATAGATCATTCAGTTCATAGACTGTGATTATTTAAATAATCTACGCCAAATAAAATGACAACAAACCATAAATGTTAAATAAAGTGACTACATAGCAGATTATATGAGATTGAATGATGATCAACGGGGCAAGCTCATTAATAGAGAGCAATTGACTGAGGCCTTTGATGTCAGGAAGAGAAGAGAAAATGAATTTGCCGTCAGAAATCACTTGAAGTCCTTTCTGGAATTCATTCCCGACGCATGTGTCATCTTAGATAATTTGCCACGGAGTCAATTAAAAAACAACGAAAAATTGGCAAAATACCTCAACGACGAAGCCGTAAATGGCCTATTTCTCCTCACTCTGAAACTGTTGGATTTATTGGATTACATGCCAATTCAAGGAACGCCTCGGAGACAGTGTGTAACAAAAATAGGAGAAACCGAAGGAGATGTGATAGCCCGATATGCAAATGAAAACGACCTTAAAAGAAATTGGCTGGTACATAACCAGGTAGTGTCGTTATCAGAGTTTTATCAAACTGATTTCAACTTATTAACAAAGTGTGAAGGGTTGAAAGCTGTGAAAAAACACGATGAACTAAGAACCGAACTTGAAGATCCAAAAACAATCAAAGCCATTAAAGACGCCGGAATGACGCCAGAGATGTATATCAAATTTATGCTATCTCGAAAAGAAAAAATATGAAATCATGATTCTCATATCCCCAATTGCGGTATGCACGCCAGGTAAGCCTCTTTCAGCTCCTTAAGATCTATGTGGTCGTAGATGTCTATCGCTTCCCGCCTGGCATCACCCCTCAACTCTTGGATAAACTCGCGTCTCATCCCCGCCCGCCTCAGATGGGTAGTAAACCAATGCCGCGTGCAATGTGGGCTAAAGTGGTCTTCCATCCTCTCCGACTCGGGGTTATGCAGGCCCACGCGCTCAGCCGCTTTATAGACCACATCGGACACGCCGCGCCGCTGTAGCCGGTCGCCTTCATGGTTCAAGAATAGGGCAACGCTGCCTTTTCGATTCTCGCCTTCCCGGATCTTCAGCCAACGCCTCAGGGTGAATGAGCATTCATCATCCATGAATAGAGTTCGGTTGCTCCTTTTGGCAGTTGGCTTTAGCTTGATACTGTTTTCGATTAAGTCCACATCGCCAATGTCCAACGTGATCAGCTCATTTCGCCTCATGCCGGTCTTGGCGAGCATGGTTATAATGGCTCTATCACGAATGTTCATAGTGGCGGTTATCATCCGGCTCATGGCCTCAATACTGATCAACTGCCTTTCGTGTGGATCTACATTATTTTTGTAGCGCTTCAAGTACCTCTTCCGAACGGGCAGCACCGGGTTTGCTTCTAAATGGCCTGCAAAAATCAGGTATTCGTACAGTGAAGAGATCACGCTAAATGTTAATTCGATTGTCCTTTGTGCTACCTTTCGTTCAAGTCGGAGGTATCGGATAAAATCTATCAGATTGTCCTGCCCTACATGGAGCAGAGGGACGTTATTTTCATTTAGGTATTTTAGGTAAGATCTCAGAGCAGCATGATAACCCGGAAAGGATCGCGGGCTCATGCCCCTGATCTTGCAGTCGGTCAGATATGCCGCAACCAATGGCTCTTCTAACGGATCCATTGCCAGTCCTTCCCATCGGTCTTGACCAGGCCGTATTTTTCCAGCTCTGTTAATTGAGTCCACACTGCCTTAATGGCCTCAGCCTCACCTGGTCCGATGCTCAGCAATTCAAGTAGCTGGTAGCCGTCCACATTGCCACGCGCTTTCAGGATATCAACCAGCTCGCGAGTGTATGGCCGGATGCCAGGTGCATCGTTTACCCACGGGCCTGCCCGATAGCGCCGCAATTCTGTCTCATATCTCTCCAAAACCGTCTCTTTTTGGCGGATATCTTCGCGCAAAGCCTGGTTTTCGGACTTCAATATCTCCAGCTCTTTTATTATCGCCCGGCGTGGCCGTGGCTCTTCGCTTTCGGCCAACTTCTCTTCAACGATCGCGGTCACCCATGTGGATAACTTTGTCTTTGCCCCATCTGCCAGGGCTTGCCAGCGCTCTTTATCCGCCTTAGATGGAAGGTAGAGCCAAACATAACGCGACTTATCAGGTTTAACCAAATTGAATCCCTTGATATGGATATAGTCCTTGAAGCTATTTAAACTTACGGGTAAAATAGTGTTTTAGTCCCGGTCGGGACGCTTATTCCTTCTATGCTGCAACTGCATTAATGGGCTCGCGTATATGCCCAAATGATTATTAATGCTTCACACTAACCTGAGAGGATTGTGGATAACAATATGCATAAATGCAAAAACATAGAGCTGCAGCCTTTAACTGAAAACGACATTGGCCCGTTGACCGAGGTCATGACCCGGGCATTTGACCACGATACCAAACTCCATCTTGGTGAAGAGAAGGGTGGGCCGGAAGGATATGATGACGGAAGCCTTCTGAGAAAATACGGTCTGAATTCCCCTACGGAATCATTCAAGGTCCTTCTGAATGGAAAGATGATCGGCGGCGTTATTGTCTGGATCCGAAAGGACGGAAGGAACTACCTGGGAACTATTTTTCTCGATCCACAATTTCAGGGACGGGGAATTGGGACAGGAATATGGGGATTGATTGAGTCCATGTATCCCCAGGCCAGGTCATGGACAACTGACACACCCACATTCGCAAAAAGAAATCACTATTTCTATGTCCACAAACTGGGATTTGAGATCGTCAGGATAAAAAATCCCGGAAAACAAAAAGAGGAAGCGTATATCTTTGAGAAGAAAATGCCGTGAGTGCAGACGCGATAATTGCCAGCCCGTTAAGGAAAATTTTGCGGGAGAACTCCCCGCAACAAGTTTAGGTCATCTATCTATTCGTTGATAGTGAAATACTCCGTCAGGATCTGGCGATCATTTCGGATAACATCCACATGGAATTCGTCCGAGGAAAGCTCCAGGTTCCACGTCTCTCCGTACAGAGTGCCAGCATCGATGGATGCCCAGAGGTTGTAAGTCGGCCAGTATCCTCCGCTCGGGTTTGGCGGTATGTCGATGGGGCCCACTCTGTACGAGCTGCCGTCCGGCGAGTACCAGTACCAGTAGAAGGAAGCCGGTCCGACGTCGCCCAGGCTAATCCAGGAATAGATCTTGCTATCGGCAGCAAGGAAGAATCTGTCCTTTCTGGCGATAGGAATGCGGGCGTCGTCGTCGATGCTGCTTGCCATGCAGTGGTCGAGAATGCTGCCGGTCTTCTGGGGCAATAGGCCGTTATCAAGGTCGAATTGCTCAGTCAATTCAGTTACATAGGTGGGGCCGACCAGATAGACGTTCACATTCCATTTGCCGGACATGTATGGCTGATCAGGAATATCTGGAATGTCGATGCAGTACCAGATGTTATACGAGGGCCAATAATCGCTGCCGGGATTGGATGGGACATCAACTGAGCCCGACTTGTATAAATTGCCGTCTGGAGAATACCAGTACCATAGAGCTTTGCCTGCGGCAACATTTGCCAGGCTCAACCAGCTGTAGACCTTTTTATCGGCGGTCGTGAATTTGTAGGCCCGTGTGGTCGGAATATTGGCTGATTCGTCGACTGCGCTTGCCATGCTATGATCGAGAATATGACTGAGGGGCCCGGCATTCGAGCTTGCGCCTATGCTTGTGTTGGCCAGAGATCGCATCTCCTCTGCCGCTGCATAGGCGGCCTTTGCCTCTTCCGTCAGACCGAGGGCATTCAAAGCATCCGCCTTTCCGCTCCAGGCCTTCCAGATGCCGGCATTGTAGGGATCCGTCTTGATGGCGGCATCGAAAGCCTTGATGGCCTCCTCGTGCCTGCCCTGTCTGTCTAGCATCATGCCTTCGTCTATGCTGGCGGTCAGGTTGCTGTCCGGCATATCAATCGGTCGGCCGTTCAGGGTGATTGCCGAAGGCCTCCAGGTGGAGCCGCCAAACCCCAGCTCCTTTGCCCTGGCGTAGGCCGCCTCGGAGTCATTGATTCTTCCCAGCGCCTTCAGAGCATCGCCCTTGTAAGCCCAGGGGATGGCATTGTTGGGCCACAGCTCTATGGCCTTATCATAAGCGAGGACTGCATCCTCGAATTTGCCCAGGCCGTAGAGCGCATCGCCTTTGCCGTTCCAGGCCTGCCAGGTCTGGGTGCTGTTGGGATCCAGCCTGATGGCAGCGTCGTAAGCATTTATGGCCTCTTCGAACCTGCCCTGATGATAGAAATCAAGCGCCGTGTTGAGGGCTTTGTTGTATTTGGCGGAATTATCGAGATCAAAGCCGCTGACCGTCCAGGAAGTAGCAGTCTGCTGACACTGTGCGGGTATCATCAAGAGCTGCGCCGGCATCGTTAAAGCAAGCAGGAGAATGAGAACTGCATGGGTCCCTCTCATAGGGTTGAAGTGGCATTGGGAGAAGATAAATTCTTTGTTGGCGATTTTTCCCGCAAACTTAACATATAATGGATAACAACTGTAGTGGGAGGGATTATTATATCTAAATGTGGAAATACCATCATAATAATATTATTTGTGTCGATGGTCCTGCTATCACTCTGCCATGTTGAAGCCCAGCCAGCAACCCTATCTGGTACGGAAGTAACTGCCGGAGCCGGCATATGTCCAAATCACTATGGTCCGTATGAGCCAAACCCCATTGGACAGCCAGAGTATTGCGAGAATATGATGCAGCCAGGGGTTTACGGAATAAACTGGGCTCATGGGCCAGAAGGCAGCTGGAACTGGCAGCTCTGGGGCGAGCTGGATATGAAAGCAAATACCAGATATGTGCTGATCTATGACTCGATGGGGGGAATTTCGATCGAGGAGTCTGCCGATACCGGCCTGACCGGATATACTGTGATCTGCGGCCGGAACAACGGACCGGATGAACTCGTCTTTTGCCTTGAGCCGGCAGGAAATACCAACCAGAACGGCGGACATGACCCTTACGATGCGTTGACAAACTGAAGGGCCTGATCGATCAGAGTATCGATCCATACAGGGATAATCAATCATTTTTTCTTCGCTTACCGAAAGACCTAATTACCTTAGTAGCCAACTAAGTGATATCTGTAGCATCTATAGCAGCGAATCGCAGCACAATTTGGTGAGAGGGAGCGGTTGGTTTTGGCATTACAAAGCAGCAAATTTCCCAGGGCCAAATCAGGAGTGCCTGGGTATGACGAACTGGTTGACGGCGGCTTTCACAAAGGGACGGTAAACACCGTCACCGGGTCTTCCGGTACTGGCAAGACCGTCTTTGCCTGTCAGTTTATAAATTATGGCATCAAGATAGGTGAGAAGGGAATGATCATCACCCCCTCCGAGAGCGCAGAGTACCTGAAGCGAGAGATGAGGTCCTCCTTCGGCTGGGATTTCGATAAGCTGGAAGACGAGGGAAAACTGGCTATTGTCGATGTTACTGATCCTGTCTTGAGGCTGCAAAAGAGCATCGATGTCGATCCGGTGGATTTCCTCATAAACTTTCGAAAGCTGGTGGAAAGAAAGCTGGCAGAGGTAAAGCCAGACCGGCTATTCATCGACGATCTCACCGCCTTCTTTATGGCGGTAGAGGCCCCGTTCAAGGTCCGCTCTCTGACCGATGACCTCTTCGGCATCATTCGAGCCAGCGGGGTCACATCCCTGGTGACCATCGGCACGGCTTTCGGCACCAACCAGTTTCTGGAGTATGGAGCTGATTCTGCCACCATGCTGAGCCGTGAGCGCATCGGCAATACGCTCATCAGGTCGATATATGTCATGAAAATGCGGGGCTCAAAGATCGCCAATAGCATCCGGGTCCTGGACATCACCGACGATGGGATCG
>DAONES010000079.1:6869-8974 GCA_035403205.1 Methanothrix sp.
GGCTCAAAGATCGCCAATAGCATCCGGGTCCTGGACATCACCGACGATGGGATCGCTGTATCCTCGCTCTCGCCCTATTCCTGATCGTGCGGGCAGGATGAAAACAGGGAAACTTGAAGGAACAAAAAATGATTGAAAGATGGATCATCCTGGCGGCAGAGGAAGCCGGGCCCGTCTCGAATAAGATGGGCGGCATCTGGAATGTGGTGGATGCAGAGGCCACGACGCTCGCCCGTCTGGTGGCGCAGGGCGATATTGAAGACGGACTGCATATTCTGGTGGCAGGTCCTAATTATCACTCCTCCGGCTCAGACTGGAATACAGGAAGAAACCGGGTCACAGATCTCTCCGAATTTGAGACACTGGAGGCGGGCGGAGAGCTACAGGAGGTTCTGGCAGCACTCAATGCCTCAGGCATCGAGACAGTAACCGGGCAGAGGAATGTTGAAGGCGTTTCAGTGGGCTATGTGCTCTTCAATACCAATTATTATCAGTCCCACACGGTCCGCTGGAATAACCAGGAGATGACGCTGAACAATGCCATCAAGACCGAGGCTTTTGATCTGGTAGGCCTTGATTCCATGAACTTTGAGCGGGCCCATTACGGATCGGAATACAATCACTACCTCAATCTCTCTTATGCCGTGTCCGAGCTGGTCAGAGGCTTGGCTCAGGCTCCGGATGAGATGACGGAAAAGTATGCTGACAAGGCGGTCTCGGAGTTTGCCAAGTCGCTGATGCCCAAGGTCAGGGTCAGCATGCATTGCCATGAGTTCGGCGTCTTCTATGCTGCAGCCAGGCTCAAGAAACTGGGTGTTCCCGTCCGATCCGTCTGCACATTGCATGCCACCGTCCCCGGTCGCACTGCCGGCTACAAGTCTCTGCAAAAGATCGCCCAGAACGACTCAAGAATGGAGACAGGAACGCCCCTCGGCTTTGCCGTCCTGGAGGGGCTGGGGCGCTATGCCGATGTGGTTACGTTCGTAGGCGATTCGACCATGAAAGAAGCAATGCTCTTTCACCGCCTGAAAGGCATTGTGATCAGGAATGGAATTGATGTGCTGACCCAGGAGATCGACTGGGATAAAAAAGATCGCTGTCGCACCAGGATCCAGCAATTTTTAACCGACAATCTCTACAAGTTCTGCGACGGCAAATGCGTAAAGCCCGAGAACCTGATTCCGGTCTTCACCATCTCCAGAATTGAGATCGAAAATAAAGGGTACATTCATCTTCTCGATGCCCTGGTGCTTCAAGACCACCTGCTCAAGCACAGACTGGCCGGTCAGCGTCATGCCGAGGAGACGAGGGTGGTATGCTTCCTGATAGCTTCGCACGGCCCCAAGGATAAAGAGAAGCTGCCCAGCGGTTTTCCCATAAATCTCACTCCCGAGGTTCTGGTGGGCGAGGAGATCCGCCTGGAGAACATGATCAAGGAGCGGGGCCTGGATGAATCGGAGCTGATGTCAGGCAAGAGGATGGTAGCGGCTCTGCTCTATCCTCAGTGGGTGGGTGCGGATGACGGCGGCCTGTCGATGAGCGTGGATGAGATCATGGCCGGATGCGTAGCCGGGATATTTCCCTCCCAGTATGAGCCGTTCCTTCTCACCGCCCTGGAAGCGGGCCGGGAGGGCACGCCCAATATCGTCAGCCGGTCGGCCGGATACAGCGACGCCCTGAAGAAGATCAAACGCCGCGTCCCGGGCATGGGCGGCGTGGTAATTGTGGACAACATGGAGGCGCAGCGTCAGGAAACCGTCCTGGATTATGCCCTCGCCCTGGACTACTTCACCTGGACCTATCTGGATGACGAGGTCAAGTACCGGCTGCTCTGTGAGGAATCATTCTCCCTGGCCAAGCAGTTTAGCTGGAAGGAGCCGGTGCTGGAGTATTACAGGAATCTGGTGGTCTAGCTATGAGAATTGCCTACCTGAGTATCGAGTTTCCGCCCAGGATCTTCGGCGGCCTTGGTGTATATGTTGATGAGATATCAAGAGAACTGGTCCGCCTGGGTGAGAGCATCTCGGTATTTACTCTGGGCGACGGCAATCTGAAGAAATACCAGGAGATGAACGGGGTTGAGGTATTCAGAATGTATCCTGTTC
>DAONES010000080.1:0-2317 GCA_035403205.1 Methanothrix sp.
TTACATTCCGGAACTAGAGGGGGGATGGGGTGATAGGAGATAAAGGTTTGGGAGATGGCTGCAAATGGGGATCAATGAGGGATCTCAATGCATTAATAAATTCATCTCGGTATTCAAAAATCAATCTATCCAGTTCCCAGCCCTCTATCTCTGCTTTTTTTGCAATATTCAAATAGAATTTTTCATGATCTGAATATTTTTTTAAATTCAGCCCCAATTCATTTGAAATGGATCGTATGCGTGCATCAAGTGCTATCTTCTCATGGAAAAGAGGATGATAACAATCCATCATAATATTATTCGCATATTTGGGACCAATTCCCGGAAATTGGTCCAGAAATTCGGTCATTTCTGTTGCATCTTTTTTATCGAACAGCATCGCATTGGCCTGCTCTAATCCACCCAGCTCTTCAATTTTCTCAAAGCATCGTGCAAGCATCGGTGCTTTTTTCCTGTAGTAGTGTATCTTTGCATCCTTCATGGCCTGCCGCAGCCTATTCACACGGTCTTCATTGCTGAGGTTCTTCAGTTCCGCATAAGTGAGTTGTTGGTTTTCGTTTTTGTCTGTGAAAATGCCCTCGTTTCTGCTTATGCCGCCCCAAGTTGAAAAACTCACCAATAACTCATGCCACAAGAAATCAGGTCTCTTGAGTAGAGCTCGTCCTTCTTCTTTTTTGATCTCCAATTCATCTTTGTACTTTTCTCTAAGATTCTTGGCCACTGACACCAGAGTTTCAACTTGTTGATCGTTTTCATTATCAATTATCATAGAAGTCACATCATGCATCAAAGCTTTTAAAATGTTTTCATAAATCGCCCGAATGCAATTGCGATAACTATTCATACTGATTTGAGCAAGTCACAGAGGATAGACATGAATGCTGCAATAGCTACGGTCGGCTGCATTGGGCCTTAAGATGAATCCAAAAACGAAGGCAGACTGAAAGCCGGAAAGCTGGCGATGGCAAAGTCGAATTCGTTGGATGCCGATTTATTGGTCCTTCCAGGGGGCTTCTTAGTTGGTCATGACTCTGAATCAAGGAAACGAATTGCAGATGAATTCATAGATGAAGCTCGTAGCTTAGATCTTAGCGTCGTTTTTGGAGTGGACGATATCATCTGGCCTATAGCATATGGATATGCCTGGAGTGCGGTTGATAGAATGGCATATTGCTGGGAAGAAAGATCCTCTACCAGATTCTGGAATAAAATGGATAAACAACAGATTAAACTAACCGATAACGAATGGGATGCCAAACTAAAGAGTTACGATGAAATTCGACTTATCACGACAGATGGTGGAGTTGCTGGCGTATTACTATGTGGAGAGCTTTTCAACGAACGCATACAGAATGCACTCATAAAATTGAGTCCTCATCCCAAGATCGTTGTAGATATCATCCATAGAGGTCAGGGCTTCAGATCGGCTCAAACAATGAAGAAGCTATGCTGCAATGGCATTGCCTCAGCTTGTTCTGCTCACGCACTGAAAAAATGTCCTATGAAGCGCTGCTATATTCCCGGCAAAGGGGATGATGGAAATGTATCCCCCAGAGAATTTGACAGCATCATTTACGTACCATCAAGGATAGAACTCAAGCTATTCGAGGTTTGAACATGAAATGAAATATATAAATTTAGTCATCTCTGGCGTATTTTGTACGCTCTGTGCCTCTGTGGTGAGGCGGTTAGTTGTTTGGATATAATTGTCAGCTAATAGTATTAGCAAAATAGCTATACTGCGCCCGGAAGGTCGTTCAGCCTAGCCAGCATGCCGTTGCCCATGAGGCCAGCAGTGCCCACCCGCCCGAGCCTGCGCGACCCAGGACGCTGCATGCCGCAAAATGCGCCTTCTCCCGGGGTCAAAGGTTTAAATAAAAAGAGAACAGCATAGTCTTCATGCAACGGCTAACCGCTTACGTCTCCGGTAAAGTCCAGAAGACCGGCTACAGGGCAAGAGTTCTCGCCATTGCTCGCGATTTCGGCCTGAAGGGTTATGTGCAAAACCTGGACGATGGACGAGTAAAGGTGGTAGCGGAGGGCGAAACCAGCGATCTGGAGAGCTTGCTAGCGGCTATAGCCATCAAGAACACAATAATAAATGTGGTTGATATCAAGAGCGAGTTTTCTTCCGTAACAGGCGATTTTGAAAGCTTCGTAAAGGTTGTGTCAGGCGGAGAAACGGATCAAAGGCTCGATGTCGCTGCTGGTTTGCTCACAAAGCTCATCGTTGTAAACGAGAAGATACTGGATGAAATCCGGGCAACTCGTCTGGAAATGGCAGCCACCCATGACGAATTAAAGGCGACCCATAATG
>DAONES010000080.1:2417-8715 GCA_035403205.1 Methanothrix sp.
AATTGAAGGCTACCCATGATGAATTGAAGGCTACCCATGATGAATTGAAGGCTACCCATGATGAATTGAAGGCTACTCATGAAGACCTCAATGTGTCCATTAACGAGTCACGCGATGCCGTTGTGAGCGAGATTCAAGAGCTTCGCGTCGATCTAAAGGAAAACCTGGAAGGCAGGTTGATAAGAATAGAATCCGACGTCTCCCAGATAAAAGCAAAGACCGACCTATAACGATACAGGCCAATGCAACAATGGCTCTTCTCCCGCATCCCGACCCGGAAAAGAACGGCACGTGCTGAATGAAAGACGGCCAGGTAAGAACTGCCACGAAAGAGCCGCATGGCGTCTAGCAGATAGAACACTGCATCCATGCGCAGCCCGCGAGACGCGAGCCCCCGCACGGCAATCTCTCGAAGCCCGTTCCTTGCCAGGGCTTGCAGCTCTTCAAGCATACTGCTTCTCTACCTGGATGACAAAATCAAGCAGCCATTAGCCTTTATCCGGTTTCTTCTCTTTGGAGAGGAACGCCACCAACGTAGCGACAATCATGCATATCAGCATGAACAGCCATAAACCCTGGTAGGATTCCAGGGACCTGGTGGTCAGCATCAGGCCGGAAACCTGCTGCAGTATTGCCCCGCCAGCGAAGGGAAATATGTTGAGAGCTGCGGTGCTCGTCCCCACAATGCTTATGGGGAACAGCTCCTTGATCTGAGCATAGCTCACCACGAAAAACCCGCCGAAAAAGCCGAAAGCGAAGTTTATCGCCATATAGGTCTCAGTACTGGTGATCTGCCCGGCTGTCATCCAGATTATCGCCCAGATGATCGTATACACCACGGTTCCTATTATGAGTACCTTCTTGCGGGATTTCAGGATCTTGTCAGAGATGTAGCCGGCAGTTGGACAGCCCAAGATCATGCCCATTCCGATGAAGGTTAGCACCATCCCGTAGGTGGGCCTGTCCCATCCCATGATGTCATGGAAAAACGGTCCAGCCCACAGTCCTTGATAGACCATCATGCTGCCGTAAGTGAAAAAGAACCATATGGCAAGGGGCCAGAACTTCATTCCCGCCCCAAAGGTCATCTTGAGCGCTCTCCACATGGAGATCTTCTCAGTCGTCTTGACCTCTGGGGCCAGCTCGCCCAGCTCCATGGCCTCGATCTCCTGGATACTGGGAAGGTTCATGTCATTGGGGCGGTCCCGAGTGATCATCCAGGCTAAAGCCGCCAGGACGAGGGTTATCGCGCCCAGCATGATGAAGACCTGCTGCCAGCCCAGGGCGTCGGAGATCAAGGCCAGAGGGCCAGCGGCGCTCAGGGCTCCGATGTTGCCCACCGCCAGAAGAATGCCGGAAAGAGACGCGAACTCATTCTTGCGGTACCAGGCGGCCAGGATCTTCATGGTGGGAATGTAAACCATTGCCACGCCTATGCCGATCAGCAACCGGCCTGCGATGACCGTATCGAAAGTAGATGCAATCCCGGTGAGGATCGCTCCGGCCGCGGCTACAAGCGTGAAGAGGCTGACCGTTTTGCGTGGTCCCCAGTTGTCAGTCAATAATCCGGACGGCAGCTGCATGACAGTGTAGGCGTAGAAATACACAGAGCTCAAGAGTGCGATGGAGGCGGCAGTGTTTACTCCGAAGGTGACCTGCAGATCGGCGGATACGACTGCCGAGGACACCCTGTGAAAGTATACAAAGAAATAAGCAAAGGCAAGGGTGCCGAACACCGCCCATCGGTAGCTCAGGACTTTCTTCACTTTGCTCTCTTCCAATGCCATGCTTATAGCCTTCCTACCATCAAACGAGACGCTGAGTTCCTGGCAGCATATTGATCATGATCAGCTATTATCAGTTTGTGGCTATGAACATGTTCGTTTCGCTCCAATGTAGCCCAGCGCTTCCGCCTTCCTCTCCCTGGCCTTCTGCCTGGCCGCCTCTGCATCCATCTTCTTGCAGCTTCTCAGGTGCACATTGCGCGTCCTGCCGTCCTCGCGCCAGGAGGCCATCCAGCAGCTGTAGTTCTTGCAGCCCTTGCGGCTCAACTTGACCTTCTCCATCTGCCACACGGTCAGATCCTCCAGCCGGGCCCGGAGCTTGGAGGCCTGAGCCTCTGCCAGGGCCTTCTCCGCTTAGCCTTGCAGCTTCTCAGCCTCTCGGAGGGTCGAAGGTGCGCGAGTGATCTTCTGCAGGGCGCGGGCGTCACGGGCCAGCTCGCGATCTTCCTTCTGAAGGGACTGGTGGCGATCGCCAGAGAGTGTGCTGTGCATGGGAGAATTGATGATAACCAATCCGAGGGAAAGGCTATTAGTGCATCACCCACCATTCCAACAAAGCCCAGCCAAAGACAACCGTCTTGGCTGATGGAGCTGTGAAAAAATTGATTAAGAAAGCTAAGCAAAGTGATGCCGTTATGACCGGCATTCTCGTAACCAAGTTCAAGATGGGCCAGATTGATGTCGAGGATCTGGAGCAGATTGCTGCCGATGCCACAAGAGCAGAACGGTGCTCGGCAGCAAAGAAGGTTCTGGAGGCTTTGAAGGACTCACCCTATCTTTTGCACCCTGAAGCTATGCCGAGGAACGGCAGCCAAAACTTAATTGCTGAAATGAAAATGAAGTAATTAGCTCAAGCGTCGAGGTATCAATTTGCGCATAACAATTGGTGGAGAAATAGTAGATGTCAAATTGTACAAGCTATGGCCAATTCTAGCGATTTTGGCGATAGCTATAGTTGTGTTCTTCGGGCCTGTCTATACAATTGATGCAACAGAACGTGGCGTTCTTTTGACCTGGGGAAAGGTCAGCGATAAAGCCATAGATCCGGGAATACATTTCCGAATACCGATAATGCAAAACGTTGAGCGTTTCAATGTTAAGACCCAGAAATATGAAGCAGAAGGGACCGCGGCCTCCAAGGATCTGCAGACCGTCAATACCAAGGTGGCGGTAATTTACCATCTGAGGCCGGATAGCGTTCCTAAGATCTATGCTGAATTGGGACAGAATTATGGCGAGAGCATTATCCAGCCAACTGTGCAAGAGGTGCTGAAAGCAAGTGCATCCAAGTTCAGTGCCGAACAATTGATCACAAACCGGTCAACCGTAGCCAGCACCATCCAGGACTTGTTGTCTCAAAGGCTCTATCCTTATGGGATTGTTGTAGAGTCAACTGCCATCACTGACTTTAAGTTCAGCGAATCTTTTACCCAGGCCATTGAAGCCAAGGTAACTGCCTCACAACAAATGCTAAAAGCAGAAACTGATTTAAAACGCATTCAGGTGGAGGCACAGCAAAAAGTCACTCAGGCAAAAGCAGAAGCTGACGCATTGAATCTACAAAAGCAGGCCATCACACCTGAATTGATTGAGCTGCGTAAGGTTGAGATGCAAACTAGAGCTGTGGAGAAGTGGGATGGCAAATTGCCCACGTACACCGGCGGAGCTATGCCCTTCCTGGATGTTACAGCGATAACTGCGGCAGGCAAAACCGCATAGCTGCTTGTTGCTGTTGTGCCGAAAGAATATCCTGGGAAGATGGATTGAGAATGTTGGGATGCCTTGCTTCGTTTTCTGCTGGAGGAAGGCCCCTCACATCTCGAAGTTCGCGAATCCACAGCTACTGAGAACGATTATCAATTGTAATGCATAGCTATAAGTTCCATCAGTCAATCAAATGACTGCGGTGATTAATGATGACCAGACTATCCTTTATCCTCCTGATCCTCGCCCTGTTCAGCATGACTGCCCTGTCCCAGGAATGGCTGGAAGGCGGTTATGTGGGAAGGGCAAACTACGGAGAGATCAGCCAGTACTTCACTGATCCCATCTTCTTCACAAAGGTTCCAGCCTCTCAGCCCCTGGGCTTTTATTATCCCTACATCGGAAATGTCGGCTTCTACCCATTCAATGTCTATCAGTCCGAATTCCGAAACAGATCCCTGGCGGCAATGCATTGGGCGCCGCTGCAGAAAAATTGGACAGAGACCATGAGCTATGCTCAGGGCCGATCATCCTTGAGGGTCTTTGAGGGAGGAGTCTGGAGAAGCCTTTGAAGTAAAGCGCTTTCTGCACCTTCCTGTGGCTACTATCGCCGAGGCTCCCGATCTCTTCAGCTCCTCTATGAGAAGCAGCTGCACCTCATCCTCCGGGGCTGGCAACTGCAAGCGGACCGTCGGCACCAGCGCCTCCAAGAGGCCAGTCAGGTCCGGCACATCCTGCCCGCCGGTCATAGCCGCTACATCATTTTTAAGCACGACAACAAGAACCCCGCGCTTCTGCCAGACGGCATTTATCAGGCCCTGCAGGCCAGAGTGGGCCAGGGCGAAATCTCCCACTAGGGCTATCCCTTTGCTGGAAAAGCCCGAGGCCACGCCCACCGATGATCCCAGGCCGTAGACCACATCCACCGACTGGTAGGGCTCTCGGGTCGCCCGGATGGTGCATCCCGCATCTCCTGCCACAGGCACATCTATTCTGCCCAGCGCCCGGAAGAGCGGTATGAACGGACAGCCCTCGCAGACGCCTTCGTATCCTCTTTCCGCCACGGTCTCGTAGACGGCGGGCCTTTTTTGCACCGGCTCTTGCAGGCCCTCCAGCGCCCGGACGATGTCCGACCGCTCCAGAGGCCCCCTGGGCAGGTGGCCGGTGAGCTTGCCGAGGATCTTGGGGCCGCAGGCAAGATGCGACTCGATAAACGGCTCAGGCTCCTCTGCAACCAGGATCATGCGGTGGCCATCGATGAACCGGCGCAGAAGCTTCGCCGGGAGTGGATTGCTGTAGCCGATGGCAAACAGCGAGACGCCCAGGCCCTGAGCGAGGGCCGCAGGCCGGCCGCTGGCTATGATGCCCACGTTTCCGGAGATCTCCAGGCGGTTCAGAGTCGAGGACTCGGATGCCTCCTCAGCAAAGGCGACAATCCGATCATGGTGCCTCTGATGCCGACCGCGCATGGTCAGATCCCAGTCATCCCTATCGATATACAAGGGCCCCACCCTACCGGGCCTGGGTTGAATCTCCGGTCCCTCATCAGCAAGAAGACGAGCGGTCACCCGGACGATAACCGGAATTCTCAGCCATTCGGATACCGTGTATCCCTCCAGAATAGAGGCATGCAAAGCTGCCGGAGTGCTGGGATCAAGAACCGGAAGCTCTGCCAAGGGGCCGAAGAAGCGGCTGTCCATCTCTGCCTGTGAGCCTCTCGGTCCAAGATCATCTCCGGCGATGATCACAAGTCCGGAGCCGATGGTATGGGTAGCGGAGATCACCAGAGGATCGGCCAGAATATTCATGCCCACCTGCTTGACGACCACCAGGGAGCGACGGCCCGTAGCCGACGCCCCCAGGGCGATCTCCAGAGCCACCTTTTCGTTAACCGAGATCTCGGCCCCGAGCGCAGCCGCCAGATCGGTTATGGGATAACCTGGAACATAGGTTCGAACCGCTGCCCTGGCATCCTGAGCCGCCTGAACAGCTGCCTCCTGGCCGCTTTTTGGCTTCATCGTCATGCAATGCCGGGAACGACTGACTCATCAGGCTGAGCGCAGAATGGCAGTGCCGCCACAGCTCCAATCAGCCCCTGGCCATTCAGCAGAATCTGAACGCCATTTTCCCGCGCTGCTTCCAGAGCATCCTCGTAGAGCACCCGCTCTCGCTTGCACCTCTGGCCGAAAGACAGGAGGGACGAAGGATCAAAGTCCCGGAAGACTGCCATCCCCGTCTGCTTGGAAACCGAGTACTTGATCAGCAGAGCCTTGAAGTCAGATAGCATGGCTTCTGCTCTTTCGGGCAGGCAGGCGAACTCCACTGCCGTAGAGACGCAGTTCTGGGTCTTTGTCGGCACGGGAAAGAGCTGCACCAGGGAATGAGAGACATAGCGGGCCTCAGGCCGATCGACCTTGCCGGCGATATTGTGTATCAGAGTCCATGTGGCCCCCGTAGTCTTGGAATCGGTATCATCTACGCCAATGATCAGCCTCTCTCTTCTGGGCAGGACCAGAGTGCCGCGAGCGACGCGCCCTCCGCCACATTCCGTTACATCGTATCGCAGGACATCATCCGCTCTGGCTCGGGAGAGGGTTGCGCCCACGCCACCCCCACCAAGGCCAGCGTAAGTCACCTCCACCTCTTTGCCATCCACTATTACCGATTCGATGCCAGCCGATCTCTTGGATGAGACAAGATCCAGATCGGACTTGCCGGGACTGATCATATAGCGGAACCATTCGCCCAGGTTTCTGGAGCTTTTTACCAGTGGCCCATGAGAATAGTGGTATCTAGCCCAGGCCGATCCC
>DAONES010000081.1:0-8564 GCA_035403205.1 Methanothrix sp.
TGCTGATCATGCTGGTGAATGTGGCGCTGAGGATGAGGGAGAGGTATTTTGCGGGAAAGGGGGAGAGGGCGAGGTGAAGAAGATAGAGTCCAGAGGACTCCTAACAACCTACGAAATCCCTACCAATATTGGGACTCGGTCAACGATTTATCTTTTTCTGCCACTGAGATGCAAATTCTTTTTTAATACACGCGAATTCGCTTCAGTTCTATTGTTCATCACATTTGCTTTGTCTCAAGTATTTACTTTTTATCGGTTCCATAATATAGTCATCAAATGTCTCTATGATTTGCTGCAGGGCATCACCAACTGCCTTATCGTTCTTTAGCAGAGCTACAAGGGTTCGCCAATTTTCTTCTGGCTGACGATTACGTTTTTCCCAATTCTGCTCCCGAAAGGTACTGAATATATAAAAGAACCGAATTTCAACCTTTGAAAAGACGAAGGCAATATGGCAATCGTGCCAATTGAGGTTCAGCAATTTCGGTTTAGCCGTAATTCTAAAGGCGGATGAATCGGTTTCCTGAGTTAACCGGAAACCTGCTAACACATTCCTGCTTCGCGTTACAGTTCTGGTTTCATATTTTTGTGTAATTGAGGCAAATAGCGAACTTATATTTTTCACAGGTACTTCTATCACCTCGTCGTAGTTTTCTTCTCGATAGGTAGGCACAGCAAAATAATCATTCTTGTTTTCAGAGAGCCATTTGCCTATATTTACTATCCGTGGTACTTCAACGTCTATATGATCAAGACCCTCTGTCTCAATGTCATAGAGACCAAGTGTATCATCACTATACTTCTTCTCTGAGAGATACGTCTGGCAATGTTTCAATATACTGAGGACTTCTTCTTCAGAACAATATCTCTCAGAATCTGCTTTTACTAATTCGATTATCGAAGCGCTTTGTGTGACGCTATGGTTAGTATCCTTCTTTTCGGATGGATCGAGCATTGGACAATAGATGTTCAAATAGCTATGAATTTTCTCAATAATGGAACTGTCAACAGTTGCAAATAGTTCCGTGTTTGTAGCTTGAGTAATGAAGAACGGCGTCTGTTCAGCGTTGGCATCAAAGTCGTCTGAGACGTAATCGATAATGTCCTTAAATCGCATTTCAGTTCCATCGAAGCTTGATATGGACATCACTACACTTTTTGTAAAAGCACTCAGGTTCTCGTCTTGATACGAGTATTGGTCCTTCAAAGACGAAAACAGAAAATAGCATGATTTAAATGACTTAGGGGTCGATTGAAGAAATTTCGCGAACACGTCTGGGTCTTTTATATATTGCACTCCTGCATGACATGCATCAATAATCTTGACAGTCAAATCCGGATTGAGAAGCCGAATCCAGTCATCCAACTCAGTGTTCTCGATTGTCGTTTGCTTTTTTCGGGAATGATCATAGTCACTTAACAGGTAAAAAAATTCCTTCCCATCAAAATCTCCATGACCCGAATAATAGAATAGCGCTTGTTCGATTTGCTGTTCTTTATATTTTGTAAAGAAACTGACAAGTTGCCGCTTGACTTTGGAACTTTCTTGGTTCCCATCTATACGCAAAATATCGTCATAACAGCCAGTAGACTCCAGAACTGAGTACAATAAAGCAGTGTCATTATCACATGCCTTTAATTCGTATGGATTTTTATATTTAGATACACCGAGCAAACATGCAATTTTCATTATTGTTCTCCATTTCGATGGCTATAATCTAATCAATTGTTGTTGGCATTATTTTAATTTTACCATCCGTTCTTCCAAGTTTTTTCAATGAAAAAAGCTGATCTCTGATCAACTCACACTTCCAAATAATCATATCCAGAAATCCTTATATATGAATACATTGATACAAGTAATAATAGCTCATCATGGCAGGCTGCATCGATGCTGGACAAGAAGTTCCCAATGATCACCAGAAAGAGATCGCCCCCTCTCCAGCCGGGTGAAGAGAAAGCCTCCTGTCGGGACGACAGCCCCTGCTGCGAAGCAGAAAACACTCTCTTCCGGCTGTACGGAGACAGAAGCATCGCCAGAGAGCGATGCCTGAGGGTATGCTCCCAGGTAAAAAAGATAGACGAAGAGCAATTAACAGAGGAGATGAAGGTCTTCAGAGCCTTAACAGATGCCACCCGCCTCAAGATTCTCAGGCTTCTGGGCGATGGAGAGCTCTGCATCGTTGAGCTGATGCTCGCTCTGAAAAGGCCGCAGTCTTCCATATCCCATAATCTCTCCATACTTGAGGACGCGGGCCTCGTAAAAGAGAGAAAGGAAGGAAAATGGTGCCGCTACCGGATCTCGGACGATGCGGTCTATGATATGCTCAACCTGGCGGGACGGCTTAAGCGGAAATGATGCTCTAAAATGATGCTCTAAAATGCTAATGGGGTGGATGAAATGGTCGCAGGACAGGCAGACGTCAAGCTCGTGAGCAACGCCATGGCCAATGCCACGAGAAGAAAGATCATGGCCATGCTGGCTGAGAAGGAGAGAACAAAGGCGGAGATTGCGCAGGCAGCCGGGGCAAGCATGCTCGACTACCACCTGCAAATGCTCAAGCAGGCGGGCCTTGCCGACCTCCGGGATGATGCAGTCAGCCTGACCGAGTTTGGCAAAAACTTCCTGAACGAAAAGGCAGACAAGCCAGTACAGGCCAAAAAGGACCTTTCCGGCACCATGCCCCTGCAGATCACTGAGGTTCGGCAGCTTCTCCCCTGCATTGCCGATGCCAGCAAATTTCGCATCATCGCCCGGATGGAGCCGCAGCTCGGCGGCTCTCTGAAGCTCCTGGAGCCATTATTTGCCCGGGCCAGATACTCGGAGAGAATCGGCGCCCTCATCATCCAAAAGGACAATGTCCTCATCACCCTTTACTCCACTGGCAACGTTACCATGACCATGATCAGCAGCGATGCAGAAGCCCGCGCGGTTTTGCAGGAGCTGAAGGATACCATCAACAAAGCCATTGCCAGCGGGGTTACTCCTGCGGCCAGAGAAAAAGTTAAGGTGGACCACGCCGAGATCTACAAATATCTGCCCAAAACGGACTGCAAGATCTGCGGAGAGCAGAGCTGCTATGCCTTCGCCATCCGGCTGGTGGGCGGCGAGATCGCTCTGGAGAAATGCACCCCGCTGCTAGAGCCCAAATTCGCCACCAGCCTGGAGACGCTGCGTGCCCTGCGGGAGTATCTGTGAAATGCAGAAATTACGGAGACGCAGCCGATGGCAACCCTGACCATCATTCTCACAGACGGGCCTTACATCTCCCAGCATGCTGAGATGGCCGGCAAGATTGCCAGAGAAGCGAGGGCAAAATCGCACAGGGTAAATATCTTCCTCTACCTGGATGCTGTCCATATCCCAAAGGCCGGCCAGAGCCCCGCCTTCTTTGCCAATGCTGGTGAGATTTTTGCCGATCTGGTCCGGCTTGGGGTCAATGTGGAAGCCTGTCCCAGGTGCGCCACAGCGCGCGGCTACGCTCCCGCAGGAGGAAAGAGCGAGGACTATGTGGATGATGTGAAGATCACCAGCCTCTACCGCCTGGCAGAGATGCTGGAAGAGAGCGACAGAGTGGTGAGCCTGGCGAGATGAGATCGATCTTCTTTCTCCTGGATAGCGCCCCCTACGGCAGCGAGAAGGCATTCGGCCTGCTAAATGCCGCAGCGGTGAGCAGCAAGATGAACGCAGCCGTGGGCCTTTATGGTGACGGCGTCTATCTGGCCCTGGCCGGCCAGGACAGCCGGGAATTGCACCAGCCCAACCACTCTGACATCCTTTACGCCTATCCGGAGATGAGAGTCTTGGCCCATGAGCCGTCCCTGGCGGACCGGGGCCTCATGAGCATGGAACTGGTGGAAAGAGTGGAGCTGGTGGATGAGGACAATTTCCTGGAGGAGATGCTGCAATCTGACGGCATCATACTATTATGAGGATATTTCTCTTGACAAAAACGCCCCAGAGCGAGCGCACCAGGCTTTGCCTGCGCCTTCTCGCAGGATTGATAGGCTCCGGCGGTTCTGCCGACTCTGCCGATGTGGTGGTCTATCTTGCAGGAGACGGCGTCTACAATCTGATCGGCCAGGAAGGGAAGGATTGCACCAGCCAGACAGGCAGGCGGCTGGACAGGACTCTCCCGGCGCTTCTGCCCGGGGACAGAATTATGGCCTGCCGGGAAGACCTGCTGGCAAGAGGCATCTCAGCGGAAGGCAATGCAACGGTTCCAGCGAATTTCTATGAGCTTCTGGTTATTGACATGATGAAAGAAGGAAGCCGAATCTATGCTTTTTAGATTCAAATCCTCATAAACCAAATCTGCGATCTACCTTCTCTTTCCGGTTAAAATGCAATTTCCTCTATAGAACTCCCATGCATCGCATGATGTTCCTCCCGGAAAAGTGCAAATCCCGTCATTGTATATATTGCCCCGCTGGAGGCAAAAAGCGGCAGCGGAATCAACCGGTTGATCGGCTTTTGAGTCTTCCGTCTTTGCTTTTTCCGGCAATTGTTCGACGATGGATTCTGATGGCTTCTCAGCTGTGTCATCCTGTTGAAACGTTGCCGCCGGACTTAAAGCCGTCTTTTTATAGCGGTCTCTTATGCATAAGACTATATGAAGGTCGCCCTGATAGAATGGTCCGCCAGGATGAGCATTTCCCTTTTCATCCTCACCCCAATCCATATTGAGCCAGACATCTTTGGTGTCAGTGTCTATATGAGTATAGATTTTATCTGTATTGAATTTCTCTTTCAGCCATTCTACGATGGACACCACTTGATTGTCTGTACCATTCAGACGACCCAGGTAAACCTCTGCATAGGCATGCCCGCCTGTGCTGTTATTGCGGGCGAGAATTATCCTGGTGGTGCCGCCTATTGATTCCACCAACGCGGACATGAGGATGGCGAAATCGTCGCAGTCGCCGCCGCCTACGCAATTTGCCCTGTCACCTACCTTTAAAGAAGCATTTGCATAATTAAAATAGTCTACGCCTCTTGGATCTCGCACATAGCCCCAGCCCCTCTTTGAACCGTCTCCGTTTTTCAAATAGCTGTAAATCGAATCGATCTGATCAATTGTAAAGTCTCCAGGATATTTGAGTGCGAGCACGACAGCTTCCTCATGAACGCGGGAATTTTCCGGTTCCACCGCGGCGTCTAACTCTCTTTTAAGCTCTCCTACCTGCTTATCCGTTGTGCCTTCAGGAGCATTGCCTCCGCCTGTAACTGGAAATGCTATAACCTGGTCATCAGCAGCCTGAGTTACAGTGGGCACTCCTGCCAGGTCGGGAGATGCGATGCGGGCCTGATCTATTTGATCGGAACTTAAACTGGCCACGTCAGACGATACCACATCAAATACGAACGGCACATCTGCAGCTGCTGCAAATCCAACCGAAAGGATTACGTAGAGCCATAGTGCCAGCAGATACATGCGAATCGAGTATGTGCATTACTGACAATCATATATCTTTTTTTCCATCTATTATTCATCGTCTTATGGCGATAAGTATATATTCAAATACGTGCACCATCTATCTCTATCATGACAGCGAAATCCGTCTCGAACCTGCGCGTTAGAATCCTCAGCGCTCTGTCCGATCCAGTCCGGCTCGATCTGCTGGAATATCTATCGGATGGGGAGAGATGCGTCTGCGAGATCCTGCCCGCTTTCCAGAGGTCCCAATCGACGATATCCAAGCATCTGAACATCCTCTACGAAGCAGACATATTGGAGCGCAGAGTGGATGGCAAGAGGACAATTTATTGCATTAAAGAGCCAATGGTATTGGAGATAATTCGCATGGTAGACTGCCTGGCACTGAAACAGATATCGCAGCTCGCCGAGGCAGGCAAAATTTTGGAAAAATCGCTTGGCAACAATCAATGAATAGCAGGAGTGGATCTCAACGGTTGCGTTTATCATAACGGCGGCCCTGCAGGCGGGGCTATCAACTTTGCTGGATTATTTATCAGCTCACGTCTTAACCTGTCTGGTCCCGGCATTTTTCATAGCAGGAGCCATCGCCGCTCTTCTGCAGAAAGAGACGGTTCTCAAGTACTTTGGGGCTGATGCACCCAAGTGGCTCTGCTACAGCGTGGCTGCCACCTCGGGCACTATCCTGGCGGTGTGCAGCTGCACTATCCTGCCCATGTTTGCAGGAATCCAGAAGAGAGGCGCAGGCATCGGTCCGGCCACAGCATTTCTCTTCTCAGGTCCAGCCATAAACCTGATGGCGATCATCCTCACCGCCCGGGTGCTGGGACTGGAGCTGGGAGTGGCCAGAGCCCTGGCAGCAGTCAGCATGGCAGTGATCATAGGCCTCATCATGGCGGCCATATTCCAGAGGTCCGATCAGGAGTGCCCGGCCGGCTCAGCCCACCCTGAGCCCTCTGATTTTCAGATGCAATCGAGTCCATCCGAGACGACCCGCCCTGATTATGTCAATGGCATCTTCATTGCGGTTCTGGTTGGCATACTGCTCGCTGCCACCTCAAGCGCTTTGCCAATCCTTTCCAAGGCAGCAATAGTTTCAGGATTGATACTAGCGGCCGCCCTGATGATGAAAAAATACTATCAACCTGACGAGAGGGATGCATTCCTGAGTGAAACCTGGTGGCTGGCAAAGAAGATCTTCCCTCTGCTGGTGGTGGGAACATTTGTCACAGGCATTATCGGCTACTTCCTGCCTGTAGAGTGGATACGCAGTATCTTCGGCATGAGCAGCTTTTTCTCCTGCTTTGTGGCCTCGATAATTGGCGCTCTGCTTTACATGCCGACGCTTTTAGAGGTGCCGATCGTTGGCACCCTCTTCGGCTACAGCAGCGGCATTACCGCAGCGGGACCGGCACTGTCGCTCCTGCTGGCAGGACCATCTCTCTCCCTGCCTAGCATTATAGTGATCACGAAGGTGATAGGCTTGAAGAAAGGCGGCGCTTACATCGTACTGGTCGTCCTGATGTCTACTGTTGCGGGCATGGTTTATGGATCAATTGCTTAGATGAATTTGGAAGGTCGAATTAAATGGTGAAGATAGAGGTATTGGGAACAGGCTGCGCAAAGTGCAAGAGCCTGCTCAAGAATGTGGAAAAAGCAATCGCAGAGTCCGGAATCCCTGCAGAGATTATCAAGGTGGACAGCATCCAGGAGATCATGGATCGGGGAGTGATGATGACCCCTGCCCTTTATATTGACGGCAAGTCGGTGATGATGGGCAGGACCGCTACAGTGGAAGAGATCAAGAGACTGCTCAAGAACTGATGCTAGATCAGAAGAACCGGAAGAAAGAAAAGGATGCAGTTGCGGACATTAATGAGGTCTTGCTCATGGAAGAAAAGAAGAAATGCCTGTGCGGCTGTTCCGATGTGCGCGTGGTTACCTGCTCAGGAGCCTCAAATGTAGGACAGATCGCAAACCAGGCAGCGATAATGCTTGCTAAAGAGAATGTTGCCGGATTCTTCTGCCTGGCTGGAGTGGGAGGCCATATCCCGGGAATGGTCAAAGCGGCAAAGGAAGCGGGTTTGATGGTATCCATAGACGGCTGCCCGGTGCAGTGTGCGGCAAAGACACTGCAGCATGCTGATATCGAGCCGGCCATCCAGATCATCGTCACCGAGCTTGGCATTGAGAAGTCCCATGAGATTTCTGTTGATGAAAAGGCCTGTGCCAGGGTTATTGAGAAGGTAAAAGAAGAGCTGGCGGCCTAGAGAATGGTGAGAGTGAAACAAATGGATTTCCTAGACAAGAAAACTTCAGCCAAAGCAAGGGCGGTGCTCATTTGCGGAATCGTATCCATACTCCTGTATGGCATGATGCTCAGCTCGCCTGCCATGGCTGAGACCCAGACGAACAATCTTTCTATGGTGTTTGTATCGCCCTATGATCTCTCGCCGGATGACATTGTGCTTGACATCAGCCCGGATGCGACAAGGTTCATTGAGGGCGCGGTCAATATAAATTATGAGGACTTTATGGAAAACGGCGGCCAGCTCAAGTCCACAAAGGATATAGCCGCACTGCTGGGCGAAGCCGGGATATCGAGCAATGATTCCCTGGCCATTGCTGGCGAGTGTCTTCCCTGCGGAGGAGGACCGTCTCCGGCATTCTTCTCCTACTGGCTGCTCAAATATCTGGGGCATGAGAAGGTCAGGATTCTGCAGGGCCACCCCGACGACTGGGCGGCAGCCGGACTGAATCTGAGCAACAGGCCAGCCACAAGAGAGAAGACCGAATATGTTCCCCACACTGCGACTGCGGCAAAGCTTCTTGCCACATATGAATTCGTAGTGGCCGGAGGGGCTCAGATTGTGGACGGCAGGCTGGCGAGGGATTACGCCATCGGCTCCATTCCCGGAGCAGTAAACATTCCTTACGAATCGGTGCTTTCCAATGAGAGCCTCAGGCCAAAAGCAGACCTGGAGAAGGTCTTTGCAGAGCTGGACAAAGATCGGCCGGTCGTGGTCTACACCAACTTAGGGGTAGAGGCCTCCATCGTCTGGCTGGCGCTACAGCTTTCCGGATACGATGCCAGGCTCTACTCCTGGCGCGACTGGCTGGAAAATC
>DAONES010000082.1:0-8361 GCA_035403205.1 Methanothrix sp.
CGAAGGGCATGCGGTGGTTCTTGATGATCTGGTTCATCCACTCGCGCTTGACCTTAAAGATCTCAACCGATGTGTCCATCAGCTCTCTCAGGTATTCGAAGAGCAGCTCGTCGTCGCCCCTCGCGAGGTAAGCGGCGCGGGGGCAGTTGAGGGATACAACCTGCCAGGAGCCCATTGAGAAGTGCTTGCCGTCCTTGAAGTACAGCTTGTCATCAAACAGGCTGTCGCTCTCGTAGGTGGCTGCAAACTGGTACGCACAGCATTGATAGCACGATATTCCCTCTCCTGCACCACGATATGCGGGAAGCTGATTGTCGAAGTACGGCGTGCCGTACTCAGCAGCTAGCTTGAATGTCTGGAGGTAGAGCTGCTGGTAAGTGGGCAGGTCGGGGTGCGCTGCATTGAATGCCTCGTCCTCCTTCATGAAGTCCGGCTCGATGCTGATCTCCGGCTTGGGGAAGTTGAAAGGCTTGCCCCAGTAGTCTCCGGCGAGCATGACCTCCATGAGCGCCTTGAAGGCCAGACGAACCTCGCGCTCGAACTGGCCGTAGGTCTTGAGCGGAGCCTCGGGCGACGATCCGTTCCAAACTTTTCCTGCATAGACTGCGGGCTTGTCCTTCCACAGCTTGGGAACACCGGGCGTCAGCTGCACCGAGGAGAAGACGAGCTGTCCGCCGCGAGCGACCATCATCTGCGTCATCTCGTAGACGAACATCTGCATGAGCTGGACTATCTCCCCGTAATCTTTGCCCTCAAAGTAAGGGGCGATGAATGTGAGGAAGTTGTAGAAGCCCTGCCCTCCCGCGAAGTTGGTCTGGGCGCTTCCCAGGGCTTTCACAGCGTGTAGCATTGCCACCTCTGGCTTCTTGGCGGGTCCGGCTACGCTTGCTTTGGTGCCCAAGCCGTCGGGCATCAAGCCGTAGTATAGGAAATAGCGCAGGTCCCAATCCTGACAGAATGGTCTCGTTCCGAAATATTCCAGATCGTGTATGTGCAGGTCTCCGGCCAGGTGGCGGTCGGCCAGATGGGGCGGCAGCAGCAGCAGGTACTGCTCCTTGCTGATCTTGTCCGCCTTCTTTTTGTGGCTGGTCTCGGCATTTTCCTGGAGGTTGGCGTTCTCCTTGGACTCAAAGCCAGTGCCGATATCGATGAGGTGGGCATCGAAGACAGGAGTCCCAACGCGCGTGCAGATGTTGCGCCACTCAGTGTGATGCCTCTCCAGGAGGACCACATTCATAATCTCGCGCACAAGTGGGCCGCTGAGGTACTGGACGTTCATCCAGCGAACCCGGCGCTCCACCTCTCTTGCGATATCCTGAGCCTCTTCAGGGGTTATGCCTGGCTCTTTATAAAATTGCTCGGAGAGTTTTGTCTCCTTGAGCAGCTGCTTGGCTATGGCTTCTCTATTCCAGTCCAGCAGATGGCCATCTGTGGTCCTAACCCTGGGCATGGCAGAGACAGCCAGCCCTTCCAGGGTCTGCTGCACAATTCTGCTGCTCAAAGCCCATCCCCTCTACCATAAAGCAACATAAATCATCCCCTTGGCTGTCGACTTATTACAGCGTATCTCGTCATAGATATATTGGGCTTTCGCCCCTTAACTCTATCAAAATCTTTTAGCAATTATGTCTGATCTGATTAATAAAGAATGCGATTGACCTTCTGCGTTCAAGGCTATAACTCTGATGTGCGTGTGGAGCGAAAGTGTTTTCGGATTTATTGTAATCATTGAAAAATAGTAATTATTTGGTTATCGTCTCCAGCCTCCTATTTACTTCCTCCCAGTTCACAATGTTCCAGAAGGCCTCTACGAATTTAGGCCTCTCGTTCTTGTAGTCGAGATAATAGGCATGCTCCCAGACATCCAGGACCATGAGGATGCGAAGATGAGGGAAGATGTTCACATTGTGCTTCTCAATCTGCATGATCAGCAGCCTTCCGGTCATGCCGCACCTGGCCAGAGCCGCCCAGCCCGAGCCCTCTGCGCTCGCAGCAGCCGCGGAAAACTCCTTCTTGAAGCGCTCGAAGGATCCGAACTCCTTCTGGAGAGCCTCCGCCAGAGATCCGGTCGGCTCCTTTCCCGTCTTTGCCGCAGGGGACAGATTTTCCCAGAACAGGCTGTGCAGAACATGCCCACCCACCTGGAAGGACAGCTCCTTGAGGGTGGCCTTCATGTCCACATCCGCTCCCGCCTGGCGGGCTTTGTCCAACCTTTCCAATATGGAGTTGGCAGCATTGACATAGGCGGCGTGGTGCTTGTCATGATGCAGGCGCAGCTGCGGCTCTGTGATAAATGGCTCTAGAGCGTTGTAGGAATAGGGCAGCTGTGGCAGGGAATACATTTTTTTGTCCGACATATCTTCATCACCTGAGATGTAACTTATCGTATTTGATTGCTGACTATTTATCTCTTCTTGCGGGGTTGAGAACATGCAAAAGATTATTAATGACTCCAACTCATATTCACTCAGAGATGCCATCAATATGAGATTTGTCATTAGAATATTTCTGATTTTCATGCTTGTCCATTCTTGCATCGGATCCTCGTTTGCAGCCCAGGAAGGCACTCCCAGGAATGTCCTCATTCTCGCCTCTTATCATCCAGGCATGACCTGGGAGGATAGCATTATCTCGGAGATCAAGCTGCATTTCGCTATGAAGATGCCCTCCGCGATCATTTCCGTGGAATACATGGACACAAAGCGAATCGCCGCCGATGAGGCTCGTCTTTCCGATCTGAAGGCGCTCTACCAGAAGAAGTATGCGAATCAGCATACAAATCGGCCTTTTGACATTATCATCTCTGTGGATACGGATGCATTCAACTTCTTGCTAAAGAACAGGGATGGTCTATTTCCTGGAACGCCTGTGGTCTTTTGCGGCGTCGTGCACTTCGATGATAAAATGCTGAGTGGAAAGGAAGGCTTTACTGGTGTAGTGGAGGCATATGACGTGCAAAGCACGATCTCATTGATGCTAAAACTCCATCCTCAAACCAGGCATATTGCCATAATAACCGATCAAACCGCAACAGGAAAGGCTGCTAGAACGGTTCTGGATGCAGTCATCCCTCGCTTTGAGGGCAATGTCTCCTTCAAATATCTCGAAAACCTCACCTCTGAGGAGCTTCGCCAGAGCCTGCAAGCGCTATCAAATGACAGCCTTGTGCTGCTCATGACCATGAATCGCGATCGAGCCGGGGTATTCCTTGCCTATGAGGATGCGGCTCAGCTGGTCCAGGAAGCAAGCCCGGTTCCCTTCTACAGTATCTACGATTTTTATCTGGGCTATGGCGTTGTGGGTGGGAAGATGATCAGCAGCTATTTCCAGGGCGATGAGGCGGCAGATATGGCTCTTTGTATCCTGCAAGGCGAATCTGCTGGCGGCATCCCCGTATTGAAAGAGTGCATAAATCGCTACATGTTCGATTATTTTATTCTAACGCGTTTTGGCATACCTCTCGATCGTCTGCCGCCGGGAAGCATAATCATCAACCAGCCATTCCAGGCACGCGCTTCTCTTGCCAATGAAAATCTCAGCGGCCTGTCATTATGCAAAAAGGATCTCCGTCAGTCAGATCTGCACGGATCGAATTTAGCGGGCACAAATTTGTGCTATTCCAATCTCATGCGGTCCAATCTATCCGATGCCCGGCTGCAGGCCAGCAATCTCAGCTATACTGATCTTGAGGAGGCCAATCTGCATAGCGCAAACCTGTCTCTGGCCGATGTCAAGGGTGCCAACCTCATCGGGGCCGATCTAATCGGATCAAATCTCAGCGGCGCGAATCTGAGCGGAGCAGACCTTGATCAGGCCCGGATCACCAAATCCATTCTCCGAGGCACAAACCTCAGCGGCTCTCGATTGGAGGCTGCAAACCTCAGCCTCTCCGATATGAGCGGCGCGCAATTGCAGGGGGCTTTTATGAATCGTGTAAGGCTGAGGGATTCGATACTGATCGGATCGAATCTCTCCCAAACAAGCCTGATCGGAGCCAATATCATTGATGCTGATCTATCACGGGCATGCCTGGATCGTGCCGATATCTCTGAGTCGCGGATGGCGGGCGCGATTTTATTCGCCGCCAGACTAAATAATACCAGGGCGATCCATGCCAATTTGACCGATACAAATCTCAGCGGAGCGGACCTGTCAGAGTCGAGCTTTCTGGCATCGGGCCTTTCCGGATCGGACATATCAAAAGCCAATCTTTCCGGGTGCAATCTTGAGGATACCTGGATCGACCGGTCCAACCTCATCGGATCTAGGCTGAATGGGGCGAAGCTGACTGGTTCTCAGTTGAACGACTCGGATCTCTCTGGCACCGATCTGAGCGAAGCTGACCTGAGTGACGCTCATCTCAATGCAGCCAATCTCACTGGAGCCAACCTCAGCCATGCAAGGCTTGTCGGTACCGATTTCACACTCTCCCGAATGGTGAATGCATCCCTGATCAATTCCAGCTTCCTGGGAGCAAAACTCAATTGGGTAGATATGAGCGATAGCCTGCTGCAATACTGCCAGTTCGGAAGAGCAGAGCTGTTTGCCGCCGATCTCAGCCGGTCGGACCTGAGCGGGTCTGACTTTACCAGAGCATACCTTACCAGGGCAAATCTATCCGGCTGCATATTCAGCAGATGCAAATTGGTGTATGCAGATATGTCCTATGCGGATCTTTCGGGCGCTGATCTTCAGGGCATTAATTTCAGGAATAATCAGATGGACTTTGCGGATTTTTCTGGTTCTGATCTAAGAGGGGCTACCTTCTTTGCGATAAGCGCTGAGGGCATGAACTTCCGTAAGGCTGTGCTCAATTCGGCTAAAATGAGCGGTGTGCTCCTCAAGGGGGTGGACCTGAGTGATGCAGATCTAAGGGAGATAGAGATCAGCAGATCTTCCCTGGAGGATATCAACCTCACCGGCGCAGATTTGGGGGGAGCTAATCTTACAATTACTCATCTGGCAAATGTCGATCTGAGCAACGCCAATCTGGAGGGCGTCAAGTACGATCAGATAGGTCTTATATTCCTTGCATCTTGCCGTCTCAATGGAACCCGGATGAGCCCTGACCTGAAAGATGAGATCGATCAAATCCGATCGGGACGAGGTTTGTGAGGATCTTTTGTGAGGGTGAGGATCTGGTTGTTGGTGATCTCATGTCTTCAAGCGGCATCATCCGTTTCATAGCACTGCTCATCCTGGGGATGACTGTATTGCAGACCTCTGGCGGCAGCGCTTCTACCGGCTATCAGGATCTTTTGAGCCTTTGCAATGCAAATGAGGATGTGCGAATGAATGTCGAGGACCTGGCCTTCCTTCTCGTCACCCACGACTTTGATGCCATGCCGAGAGGCGACTACGTTGAGGTCAGAATCGATGTTTCAATTTACAGGGTGAAGCCCAATGCCGCAAGGGCTGGGCTCGCCGATATAGAGCCATCATGAACAGGCCTTCTGGTATTCAGATATTCATGGAGATCTTGCGGCTGCGGCTTTAATGGCCAATCTCGCTTTCTATTCCTGCTTCAATGGTCTTTTGCAGCATGAATCGGTCCGCTCTCTCTGACATGCGGCCCTCTCTGCCTGTGCCGAGGATTACCGGTATGTACATTCAGTTCGATTACTATCAATATTACTTATTTATGTCTTTGCCGGGCCCTCTTTGATCGGCATCTGTATCTCAGTTAAAAGCTCCTCCGGAGCGGTCTTGCATGGGTCGCTCAGGTAGAGCTCTCTGCCAGGACCGGCCTGCTTCATGCCCCTTTTGGCCATATAATCCCAGATCTCTCTGTAGGTCAGAATGAGGGTATCATAGCTGCCTTTGTGAACGACCGCCAGAACGCGGACGGGTGAGAGATTCTTGACTTCCATGCCTTCATCCACCTCTATCTTTCCGGTTATGGGTACGGCCACTTCAATATCGGCGTCCGTCTCCTTGTATTCCTCATCGTAATAGATCGCCATGCAAGGCCCGCTCACCTTCACGAGATTTTTCAGGTTGACCGGCCGGGTGAGCATCTCGCAGAGCTCTCCAATGAGGCGACCGACGGTTTCGCCATAGCTTCCCTTGTCTCTCATGCTTGCCACCCGCATTGCAGGCACATCTTTGATTACCGGCTCGCTTAATGCCATCTTTAATAGCTCCTTATCGCTTTGCTTGAGCATGGCCTCGATCCTTTGAAGCCGAGAGATCTCGCCTCTGGTTCGGCAGAGGTATTTCTCTCTCAGGGCTTGCAAAGCATCCCTATCACCTTTTGCCTCGGCATTAAGATAGTCTGCTACCTCTTCCAGGGATATGCCTAAAGAGCAGAGCGTCTTCACCCTCACTCCTCTCTCCAGTTGGTCTGCCGTATAGTAGCGGTAGCCGGTTAATGTGTCTTTAGCTGCCGGTACCAGCAGCCCCAACTGGTCGTAGTAGCGCAGGGCCTTGGGCGTGATTCTCGTGATGATTGAGAACCTGGTGATGGGAATCTGATCGGCGGTCATGGCTCAATGAGATGGAGGCTTCACTCGTTTGTAAGGGCATGCAGTCTGACGCAGGGGAAGGTTTGATGTATCTGAGCATGAGGTGTCTCATTGCCAGAGGACAAGGTAAACCGTGTCTCCTTCTTTCTTGCCTTTGAGAAGCTGGCAGTGGCGGAGAATGGCGAACTGATTTTCCATCTCTGCCGCGGGCAGACTGAAGTTTTCCATCAGCTCCGCCCTGGTGGCTTTGCCCTTCTTCTCGATGTACTCGTAGATCGCCTTCTGCAGATCGGTGAGCCCTTCAGTTCCTTCCAGGCCGTGGCTTTTCCTGAATATCTTCTTCGACCTCTCTCCCCAGGGATCGCAGACGCGAATTCGGTGGCCTACATCGATGTAGCAGTCTTCACAGAGGGTCTTGCCGTCCGTAGCGAAGACCTCTTCCTCGGATATTGTTTTGCCGCAGTTTTGGCACTTTATTCCTTCTGACATCTCAATCCACATCTCCATATTCATCATAAAAGAAGAGTTCAATCTTCATCATCCAACAAGACCGTTGCAGCGTTGAAGCCAGAGCCCATGCGAACAAGGCCGGCGATGGCTGCCGCTTCAAGCATCTCCTCTTGGCTGGCACCGGCTTTGCGTGCCATCTCTTTGTGCCTCTGGACGCAGCGCTCGCATCTGATTGCCGCTGAGCAGGCCAGGGCGATCAGGGCTTTTTCCTTTGTGCTGAGGGCTCCTTCTTTCATTATCGTAAAGGCTAGATTTCGGAAGGCATGGTCCACCTCTTCGCCCAGGGCTTCTGTAAAATCTTCTGTGGTTTTCTGATCATCTTTCATAGCTTGACTCTCACCCTAAAATATCTTCAAGAATATGCAGAGGGGATACCTCTGCGGTATTGTATGCAGACAGTGCGTACGTTGTGTGTATATTGTGTGTATATTGTGCAAGGTATATATGGTCTGCGTATATTTTCCGCAGGCAAAGCGCGGCAGATTCTCATTGTATCATCCAATCCCTTTTTTGCCTGATATTAGTGAAAACCTTCTAATAGAAAGAATCCAGTGAAGGTTATTATGAGGGCATGCTTAATATTAATATTAATCCCAATTCTGGTCTTGGGGTATGCCGATGCCTCAAAAATATCAGTAGGGCCGAAGGATGCTGATTATTCGAGCATCCAGCAGGCAATAGACAATTCCAGCCAGGGGGATATAATTGATGTGCAGAGCGGACTGTATCGCGAGAACGTTTTTGTCTATAAGACACTTACTTTGGAGGGAATTGATACTGGCAGCGGCTTTCCGGTTGTGGATGCCGGTGGATCGGGAAGCGTCATCAGCATAACTTCCAACGATACGATTGTTGAGGGTTTCAATGTAACCGGCTCGGGAGGATGCGGTTGCGGCAATGCCGGGATTAAGGTTCAATCCAGCAATAATATTGTGAAGGGCAATACTATCAGCAAGAACAAATATGGCATTTATATCCAATCAGGCTGCGAAAACAACACTTTCCTCTCCAACGACCTGTTGGATAATGAAATAGCAGTGAGCGACAGCGGTTATAACAATCGATGGAACGCCAGCGCACCGTCTGGAGGATTGCAGGGCTTATTGTCAATGATAGGCGGCCAGAAGCCCCTCGGAAACCATTACAGCGATTATGATGAGGTGGCTGAAGGCTGCAATGATACAAACCAGGACAAGATCTGCGACCAGCCGAGGATTATGGGAGGCGGTCCTGACAAGGACGATTATCCTATCGTCTCCACGATGAAATGATGCCAGCCGGATTGATAAGATGGACTATACAATCGTTCCCGTCTTAAAAGATGACGCAGACGCGGTAATTGGGATCTTCAACTACTACGTGGAGAACAGCTTTGCCGCCTTTCCGG
>DAONES010000083.1:0-8236 GCA_035403205.1 Methanothrix sp.
CCCTGATGGAGCAGGGCAACCTGGATATGGCCATTGTGGGCATAACCCCGGCCATTGGAGCAATCAGCCTGGGCTGTGATGCCCGAATTATTCAACCGGTGCAGAATTTGGGCTCCGGGCTTGTCCTCTCCAGCAAATTCGGGGCAAAGAACTGGGACGATTTCGTGGCTCTAGCGGAAGCCTCATCTGAAGAGGGCCGGCCTCTGCGGATAGGCGATCCAGATTTGGGGACGATCATCGATGTGATATTTCAGGATGCTATGAATGCATCCAGCCTATTGGGGGTGAAGGCATCGGAAAGCATCAGGTGATCAGAAAGCTGATTCTGCCCATAGCCATTATCATCATCTGGGAAGCTGTGGCTTTATATGTTCACAATCCATTTGTGCTTCCCACCCTGGAGTCGATCCTCTCCGTCCTTCTCATGCCGACGGCTGACCTCCTGGGCAGCGGCTCTCTTCTGGAAAACGCTCGGGTGAGCCTCTTCAGAGTGGCACTGGGATTTGTCATTGCAGCCTTGCTGGCCGTGCCCCTTGGGGTGGCAATGGGCCGGTGGGAGGGGTTTAAAGAGATCTTTGAGGGGCTGATCTCGGCTCTGCGGCCCGTGCCTCCTCTCGCCTGGGTTCCTCTGGCCATGGCCTGGCTGAAGATAGGGCTTGCTTCTGTGGTCTTCATCATTGCTCTGGGAGCCTTCTTTCCCATTCTGCTAAGCACCATGCAGGGAGTAAGGGGCGTAAAGCGCTCCTGGCAGGAGGCGGTCTGGATGATGGGAGCAAATGATGCCGATCTCATCGCCAAAGTGATCCTGCCCGGCAGCGCTCCCGAGATCTGGACCGGGATGAGGGTGGGCTTCGGCATTGCCTGGATGTGTGTGGTGGCGGCGGAGATGCTCCCCGGCACCAGTTCAGGCCTCGGGTACCTGATCATGTATGCCTACGGCTGGGGGCAGATTCAGGTTGTGGTGGCGGGGATGGTGGCCATCGGCCTGCTGGGAATTCTGATCGACCGCTTCTTCATGGGTGTGGAGAGAAGATGGTTTTCCTGGAGGGCAAGAGAGAGATGACTCTGCAACTTGTGGGAATAACAAAGAGCTTCGAGCAGGCTGACGGCAAAAGCTTAGTGGCAAAGGTAGTATTGCAGGACATCTCTCTCACGATAGACGACCGGGAGGTGGTGGGCATACTCGGGCCGTCGGGTTGCGGCAAGACCACTCTGCTCAGGATAATTGCCGGGCTGGATCAGCCGACGGAAGGAGAGGTCCTGCTGGATGGTGAAGCGGTGAGCAAGCCTGGGGCAAGGACGAAGATGGGGATGATCTTTCAGGAGCATGCCCTGCTTCCCTGGCGCAGCGTGCTCGAAAATGTCTCTTTGGGCCTGGAGATTCAGGATGTTTCCCGAAGCAAGAGAGAAGAGAAGGCGATGAGGTATTTGGAGCTGGTGGGCCTTGTGAGCAGCGCTCACAGCCGGCCTTA
Source organism: Methanothrix sp. (assembly GCA_035403205.1). Classification (GTDB taxonomy): domain Archaea; phylum Halobacteriota; class Methanosarcinia; order Methanotrichales; family Methanotrichaceae; genus Methanothrix. Next base: position 1,473 of record DAONES010000083.1, read on the forward strand.
TGAGCTATCCGGTGGCATGCGCCAGAGGGCGGCGGTTGCGAGAGCCTTGGCTCTGGAGCCATCCTTCCTGCTCATGGACGAGCCGTTCTCCGCCCTTGACCCTCAGACCAGAAAGCAGATTCAGACTGATATCATTCGCATCCAGGAGAAGACTGCCAAAGCCATAGTGCTCGTCACTCACAGCGTGGAGGAGGCAATCCTTCTGGCTGACAGGCTGGTGATTTTGAGCGCCAATCCGGGAAAGGTCAGAAGGATACTGGAGATAGATCTGGAGAGGCCGAGGGACAGCATGAGCAGGCCGTTTCTGGAGATGAGAAAAGAGGTTTTGGGGCTGCTGGGCGGAGGATGAAATCTTACCTTATCCTGTTATTTTTATGCTGCCAGCATGTCCGAGTAGACCCGTGAGAAATTGAGCGGGAGAGAGATCCTTTGCAGGTTCTCCGTAATTATTTTCCAGATTTGACTGTTTGCGGTCTGAGGTGATGAAGCATGCTGAATTGTATTGCCTCTCTCTAACCAGCTTTCTGCAGAACAGCTCATATCGTTTGGCATATGATGCCTCGATAAACTCCGGAAACACCGGAAAATGCGGCTCTCTGACACCAACAGGACGCCTTGATTCAGGGCAATCCTCCAGGAGCAGCAGGTAACCAAGCCAAGGCGCAGGTGATGTGCGGAATGCTCCTTCACGATAGGCGGTCCAGATGTCCATAGCCGTGCCCAAAGCCTCCTCAGTTCGGTTGTTAAAATTGTTGCCGAAAGATGGGCCAATCTGCGATTTGAGTTCGATGGCGGCGATGAGATTGCCGTCTACTACAACCACAATATCCCATTCCTTTGTAGGCCGAAAATATCCAGGAAGCTCTACGGAGATCCTTTGAAAGATGTTCTCCTTCTCAATTCCTGCCTCAATCAGAAATCTGGATATCGATCTTGAAAAGCCGTCCATTTGCTTTCCGCCGGTCACTGCACTTCTTGAACCCTGATCGGATTGCCCTCGCAGCTTCTGGGCATCAGCTTGTCTTTCTCTGGTGCGCCAGAATTCCCTGACAGGGTCCGAAAAAACGAATTGATCTATACCGGGCAAGGCGGCTTCACTTCCATCGGATTGATGCTATCAAAGGTAAGCTGAGTCCCTTTGAGGCTTTTCATGCGGCGGCAGGCCATATCAAAATATGCCGGCGCGACCTCGTATCCTATGCTGCTGCGCCCCCAAAGGCCACAAGCCAGGTTTGTAGTGCCTGTTCCCATGAATGGATCGAGAACAGTGTCTCCAACAAAGGAAAACATGCGAATCAGCCGTTCTGCCAGGGCTAATGGGTACGGCGCGGGATGCTCTCTGGTAGACGCGCCGGTTATATCCCATATCTGCTGAAACCACATCCTGTGGCATTTTTCAGGAATGACCGACAATAGCCTTGCTGCTTGTGTGGGCTGGCGGTATCCTCCCGGCTTTCTCTGGAATAAAATATATTCGATATCATTTTTTATTATTGCGCCCGGTTCATAGGGCTTTCCCAAAAAATTCGTGCATCTACTGGATTCAAACTGGGCGTTCGCAATCTTATGCCAAATTATGGGCGCGAGGTTATCAAATCCAATCTTTCGACAATGCTCCTGTATCGACGCATGAAGAGGAAAAACAACATGTCTGCCGAAGTCGCGCCTCGGAAGACACACATCGCCTACCACTACGATAAGCCTTCCGCCCTTCACCAGAACTCGAAGAGCATTCTTCCAGACCAGATCTAAATTCTCCAGAAATTTTTCGTAATCCTCGATTCTGCCCAGTTGCCCTTCCTGATCAGGATACTGCTTCAGCGTCCAATAAGGAGGAGACGTAAGCACCAGATGAACGCTCTCGTCTTCTATTTCGTCCATCTGCCTGCTGTCGCCGAGGATCAATTGGTGGCGCGCTGGAACGCGCTTTGCTGCCCGCTCAATGGACCCGGTCGCCGCAATATCTTTGGCCAGCGCAGGAATCGCCTTCTGGATATCATCCCGGGCCGCTAGCAGCACCTCCGCCGGAACCAGCTCGTCGAGATTCCGTCCAACTTCTCCGGATGCTATTGATTCTATTCTTCCTGTCATGCTCATTTTAAAGCTGGATCGCATTGAATAAAAGACTATGTTCCATTCATTTCGTTCTGTATCACTGCAATCTTGCCTTCAGCTCCGGCAGCCCGACGCTAACAACATCCCAAGTGGATTTCAGATCAATTCCAAAATGTTGAGGGATCAGGATCTCTCTTATCCCTGCCATCTTTTTTCATAGTATCTGGACCTGCTCGGCTAGAATTCTATCTTTGAGCATGGGATGCAGTGACCTGTATGTGAGAAGATCTACTCGCCTTTGCAGAGCATCCTCCAGATCGAGCTTCAATCCTGCTAGGTCGAGGAGGCTCTTTCGTCCTTCGAACTCTACTAAGATGTCTATGTCGCTCTCATCGGTCATCTCTCCCCTCACGATGGAGCCAAAGAATGCGGCGCGCTTGATACCGTTTTTCTGCAAGATCTCCAGCGCCTTTTCACGTGCTGCTCGCAACTGCTCGTTCATAGATCTCCTTGTCATAATTTTATGCGATCATGTCATTTTAGTCTTTCCATAGTAGAGATTATTTACTATTAATATATATTGTTAGTATTAAATAACTTTGACCAATAGATATTTAAATAGATTCCTTCCAGGACTCTAAGAGGTTACATTATTAATCCATCAAAATTATCTCAGGATTTGAAAGAATCTCTTGGTCATTATGTTTATCTGTATATCAATCCGCTTGATAATAAGATATTTTATGTTGGGAAAGGTAAGGGCGATCGTGTCCTGCATTTTGATGATGAAAGGAACGATCAATGTGCAGAAGTAATCGATAAAATCAAAAAGGAAGGCAAGGAGCCTCTCATAGAAATCCTTGTTCATGGCCTTAATGATGACTTCACTGCAAAAAAGATAGAAGCTGCAGCAATTGATCTCATTGGAATTGAAAACCTATGTAATAAAATCCGTGGGTGGGAGAGCGTAGATTTCGGGCGAATGGGACTCGCTGAGTTGATTCCTATCTATAAAAGGGAAAAAGCAATCATAGAAGAACCTGTTATAATCATCAGAATTAACAAGTTGTATCATTATGGGATGACCGATAGGGAACTCTATGATGCCACCCGCGGAATCTGGAAAATTGGCGAGAATAGAGACGACGCAATATATGCATTTGCAGTATTTGGCGGCATAGTTCGCGAAGTATACAAAATTAGGGAATGGTTACCAGCAGGGACAACCATGAGCACCAGAGGAGATCTAACATGTGGCGGTCGATGGGAGTTTGTGGGTGAAGTGGCTGAGGAAAAAATTAGAGCGAAATATTTATTTAAATCCGTAGAAGAATACCTATCAAACCATGCGCAAAATCCGATACGATATGTAAATTGCTAATTTACGAAGAATGCTTCTGGTACTATTATGATAAATTTGAGTCTCATCTTGATAGAGCATGCTGGTTTACCCAGATACTCGACGATGCTGGAGATATTGCTATGACACAAACCATAGATGCGGTAGCGAAAAATGCAATAACGCATTTTGGGAGTGCTATGCACAATCATGCAGTGAAGATATTCACACCGTTCCCAGAGAACGCTACAATTGAATCATGTAAAATGAGCTACGAATTAAGGCGACTTCTTGAGAGCTATGTTCCTGAGGTAAAAGAGAGAGGTCTCTACTCTCATCAGGCGGAGTTCTTCAAGAATTACATAGAGAACGGAAAACGCAATTTTATAATGACCACGTCTACAGGTTCCGGTAAGAGCCTTTGTTTCTGGATGTGGGTATTCGACCATTTGATTCAAGATTCTAACGCAACGGCTATCCTCTGTTTTCCGACCCAGGCATTAATGTGGAGTCAGGCTGAACGGCTATCAAGTTTATCTCGCAAGGATTCATGCTGTTTCAGAAATCCAAATGTTCCTGATCTTGCCTATGCAGGTTCAATTTCTCTTGGTGAAGGACAGATACCTTGGACCATTTGGAAGGGTACAGATAAAGATGAAATCATGAAAGCCCATGAAAAAACTACGGAATTTAAATGTGCTCGAATCAGAATAGCAACTCTGGACAAAGCTCATTTTAGCCTTTTATATGATAAACAATTCTTAAAAAATATGAGCTGCTTGGTGCTGGATGAGGCCCATAGTTATACAGGTGTCTTCGGGGCAAATGTTCATTATTTCCTTAAGAGAGTTTATGCATCAAAGAAAATCAAAAATTCTCCACATCCTGATATTTTTCTCGCTTCTGCCACTTTGAGTTCTGCTAAGACGTTTGGCGAGATGCTCATATCTTTAAAAGATAAAGATAATATCTGCCATATCCAGGATGCTATCACGCCCAAGGTGGATCTTATTGATATTGATGAAGTTCCAAAGATTTTAAGAGCACCACCAAAAGGCGGTCTCATGCGGATAGTATTGCTCGTTAATGCGACTGGCTCTGATCCCTCGTTGATCTCCTTCATTTCAAAGGATGGGAATATGGGGCAAAAAATAAACGCCATATACTTTTCTGAGAGCAAATTTGGAAGCAGGCTGCTGCGTCGAACTATACAAGGAAATACCAATCGACGAGTCGAGATTTATGATGCCAATATGCCACCAGAAAAGAGGCGGATAATCGAACGGCTTATGAATGATTATCAAACTAAAGGTGTTACATTGATCGGCACGAGTGCCCTTGAACTCGGTGTTGATATAGAGGGTCTCGACCTATGTCTCATGGACGACATCCCACCTCGCACAACTGACCTTATTCAGCGCATTGGGCGTATTGGGAGGCGTCCTGGCAGACCTGGTCTAGCCATTCTTCGGATTACCATGTCTCCACACGATCAGAGTATTCTTGCGGACCCAATTAATTCATTCAGCATAGACGGTACTAGATCCAATCCATTGCCCTTGCATTTGGAAATGATAAGATGGCGACACCTAATGTTAGGATGCCGTGAATGGGAATGGCACATGAATAATGGCTATTTGAATAAAACGTTATTTGAAGACGCGTTCAAAGAATATTTCCCTGAAAAACCGGATTTTCAAGAACTAAAGACCATATTCAGAAAGAATTATGGGGACTTGGTGGAAGATGAGAATGAATTCTGGTACTACAATGGTTTTCGCGGCACTGCAAGCGCAGGTCCTGTTCCATTAATTTTCGGAAATGAGGAAATCGCTAGGATTGATAAGATATTCGTCTTCAGAGACGCTCATCCTGAAGCAATTTACCTCAGTCATGACGGAAGTACTCAATACCAAGTCGTAGATTACAGTTCAAAATGGAATGAGTGGGATTGGAAAAATCAAAAGAGTCAATGGATCCTTTCGAAGTGGCTCCCAAGCTTAAAATCAGTGATAGTAAAGCCTGTTAGAGAAAATGTAGCTACCAGAGGTAAATGGAAAGATAGCATAGAGCTATATAGCCGCATAGATTCAGTTAATTCAAAGGTAACTCTCCCAAAAAAGGGTGATTTCGAGTTTGGCATCTGGGATTTTTATAGAAAATGGGATGGGTACAGAGTCATCGACCTCGATAAGAAAAAGACGATAAAGACAGTCCCTCTCGACGAAGTGACAGAGAGGTTCAAAACTGCAATCAGCGCAGGCGAACGCTTTCCATTTCTATATCCTTATTCCTACAGAACATTAGGCTGGATGTGGAGATTCAATCCACCAGATGGAGATGAAGGATGTCTGGAACCTCTCGGAGATATCACTGCAAAAGTATTAGCACCTTTCCTGGCCGATTCATTGGAGTCCAGACCAGAAGATCTTGAGATATCATTGGATCTTTCGATAGGTGCTTTATATGTTATCGATGCTATGGCAGGTGGTAATGGCCTCTCTGAGTCCCTGCTAATCGAGCAGAGAATTCCGCGAGCTTTTGACGTCTGCAAGAGATCCTTGTCTCGATTCATAGGAAAAAGAAACAAGGAATTCTTTAGGAAATATATACTTGAATTGGCTAATGACGTGACCGACTACACTCCAAAGGAGATACTTGATGTCATTCAACACCTATACAGCTCTTGGATCGGATAGAATAATGGGCAATATCAGAAGTGATCTGCAAAAAGCTACTCAATCCATCATGATTATTGGTCCTTGGATAGACGACTACTTTGCACATGAGGTCATCTCTTCGGCAGCCAGGGGCTTAAAAGCAAATGTACTTATTCGTGATCCAAATGATGTAGATAAATTCTCATGGGAACGCTCTCAGATTGCCCTTTCTGTTTTCAAGGAACATTGGTCCAGCTTGGAGGTACGTACTCTGGAGAAGCTTCATGCAAAGATGATTCTCATTGATAATAATCTTCTTTATATAGGTAGCGCCAACTGGTATCGCTTTAGCCTTGAAAGTGCCAGGGAAATCGTAATCCGAGGCCTTGTCGAATCGACCAATGGAATTCAAGTTGAGATAAAAAAGTTATGGCGCGACGGGAAGCCTTATGAGTTTCAGATTACGGCGACATCTGGTCAAGACATCTCAGGGATACCATTCGAGATTCTAGATCCGTTAGCTAGGAAAGTTATCGAAAGCATGCCCGGTGTCCGAATCAAAGGCAAGAGAGATACGTGATCCATCAGCTAAATATACCTGCATATCAGCGGCAGCATCAGCACCCCCATTGCGTGCGTCCTGTGAATTCCCGCAACCGGCGCAATCAGCCCCACCACCGTGGAGAGAAAGAATATGAACAGTCCGAAGA
>DAONES010000084.1:0-8070 GCA_035403205.1 Methanothrix sp.
ATAGACCAGAGGAACGCGATTGGCAAACCGCAGAATCTCGACTCTGCCCTCCTTCTCCAGCTCGCCGCCGTAGCCGAGCCCAACCTCTACCAGGAAGGGATTTCCCGAATAGACGGATACCGGCCGGACTGTGGTGGCGATATAGTCCAATCGATACTCCTTCTCGAGTCCTGCCTTGATCAGCTCCTCGCCTATCGGGGAGAGGCAGTCGACAGGAGGCGATTTGACCTTGATCTGCTTGAAGGCGCTGTGCAGGCGTGCGGCGGAATCGTGATCAAGACTGGTGGGGGCCGCTTCTGGATCCAGGCCCGCCCGGCTGCACAGCTCCTGAGCGGAGATCGCGCCTATGGAGGAGAAGGTCTCCTTCAGGAAGATGCGCAGCTTCTTTTTATCAGTGTAGCGCAATAATTTTATCAGCTCGCCCAGCTCAATTCCCTCCGGGTGGGGGGAAATGGCATAGGCCTTCTTGGGCAGGCTCTCCGTGACCCTTTCGAAGACCTCCATATTGCCCTCAGGCTCGACCAGGGTCAAGCGGGCGTGGGGATTGACGATGGCCGTGCTCTTCAGCAGGCCGTAGACCGATTGGCGGCGGCCTCGCACATAGGTGCCCTCCATCTCCAGCTCCACGCGAGTTCCTTTGGGCCGCTCCCAGTCGATATCCTCGGCCTTCAGAATCTCCGGCTCGTTTTTGGCGGTATTGATCAGCAGCTCGCAGTATCGGGCGGGTCTGTCGGCTGCGATCTTGGAGATGACCCTCGTGGGTCTTCCGCTGGTGAGCTGAGAGTAGAGGACTGCTGCGGATATGCCTATGCCCTGCTGGCCGCGGCTCTGGCGCAGCGTATGAAACCGTGATCCATAGAGCAATTTAGCGAAAACCCGCGGAATCACTTCCTGTACAATTCCCGGACCGTTGTCCTCGACAATAACCTGATAGTATTCGCCGCTCTTCTTTATCTGCACAAAGATGTCCGGCAGTATCCCGGCATCTTCACAGGCATCCAGTGAGTTGTCCACAGCCTCCTTCACACAGGTGATGAGCGCCCGCGGAGCGGAGTCAAACCCCAGGATCTGACGATTTTTCTCAAAAAATTCCGCTACGGAGATGGCCCTTTGCTGTTTTGCCAGCTCCTCGGCAATTTCCATAAAAAAGGGAAAAAGGGCTAAAGCTCAGCCCCAACCACTGTCTGGGTGGCGGTTACGTTATCGATCTCACGGATAACGTCAACAAGCTTGTTCAACATGCTCAGTCCCTCAACCTCGATGATCACTACGAAGTCGAATTCGCCGAAGACATGGTAGACATCCTTGATCCCGTCTATCTCCTGCAAGGCATTGTAGACGGTCTTTTCCTGTCCCGGCACCACCTTTACCATCGTTACTCCAATTACCATTCTGATTCACCCATATTGTAGAGCCCCTGTACATTATTTAAAACTTTTCAGCTCTTCTTGCCAATGTTAATGGTCTCCACCTCGTCCTCATCCTCAGCCGGAGGCCAGGCACTGAAAGGTTCGCTCTTTTTTGGCTTGCCCTTTTTGGCGGCTGGCATCTCTTCTGCTGCGTACTGCGCGCCTGCGGCGGCTTTCTTGCCATCCTGTGCCGCTTTGCCCTTGGATTCTGTTGCCTCTGAATGCACGCTGCTTTTAGCCAGTTCCTCCCTCAATGAGGTGAGCGCGCGAAGGACCATCTCCCGGAAGTGGCCTATATCTGTGTGATAGTGTTGCATAGCTCTCTCTGCATCCTGTGCGGGAGTAGACGCGGATGAGGTGGCGGGCACATTATCTGCAGTGGTGAAATCGGCGGCTTTCGGGGCAAGGCTGGCATTCTTTAAGATCTCCAGCCTCTCCAGGGTACGGCGAGCAGTATCAATTATCCACTGGTTTCTGGTGTTCTCATCTACTCTGGAGATGGACTCCGCACGCAGGGATATGATGATATTTCCGTCCTCGGTCTGGTAGAGGTTGGGCTTGCCAACAACTGCAATGTATGAGGGCGCTTCCATGCAGGCAAGGATCTGCGCCGCCTCGGGCTGGTACTGTCCGGCATAGATCAGTATGCTTCCTGTAGGATCCACCACCCTTCCCCGCCAGTATTCGATGTCGCTGCCGATGTCATCCTTTTCTGTGAGTGTGCCGACCAAAAAGACGCGATTGCATTTTGCTCCCGTGGGGGTGAGAAGATATGATGGGGCATACTGATGCTGGTCCTCTCCGTCGCGGAAGGAGTAGTTGGCGCTCTTCAGCTCCTCAGCGAAGATCCTCTTTGCCACCTCCCGGGAAAATCCTGCCATTCCTGCCATTTAAGCAACCTCCACTGAGCCGATCAGCTCTTCAACCTGCGCGGCAGATGCCGGAGAGAGCTCTGTGATGCTTTCCACAAGCAGATAGCGATCGATCCTCGGCCCGGTTACTGAATAGTACCGTCCCATCAGTTTGCTCTCAATCAGCGAGCGCACCACCTCATGATCCAGCGCTTCCATTGCCATCTGCTTTGCCTCCTCCAGTGTGAGGTTCAGCAGCCTCTCCGTGGTCTCCCGGTTGACCAGCAAATCCTGCACCTTGCGGCCGTCGTCCAGCACGGCTTTGATGCGCAGGTCATAGGTGCCGTCTACCTTTCCGTGCTCACTGCAAACACCTTTGGCCAGAGAGCGCTTGCAGACTGGACAGCGCTTGATAAGCCCGGAGCCCTTCTGCACATCTACCAGGGCACCGGAAAACTCCGCTGCGATGGAGCCGATCTCCACATCGACATCTAGCGGCTCGATCTGACTGGTGCGGTTCATCTTTACCGAGAACCTGCCTTGAAACTCGTCGGTTACCAGATTCTTGAGTCGGTAGCTCTTGCCCTCCTCCAGATCAGGCAAATCCGCTTTAACCCATTTGACAAATTTTATGGATCCGGTCTCGTCCCCCACCAGTCCGGATTGAGAGATGGCTTCGCTGTTCGTCTCCCAGAGCTGCGCCACCTTTACCCTCAGGTCTACCCATTTGCCTGGCTCATTTATTTCGGCAACAGTCACCTGCTGCGGGGCTCTGCTGGCGGGCTTTGCCTCCACCTCGGCCTCCAGCGGCTCGATCTGGCTGGTGCGATTCAGTTTTACTGAGAACCTTCCCTGAAACTCATCTGTCACCATCTTCTTCAGAAGATAGCTTTTGCCCAGCTCCAGATTGGGCAGATCGGACTTCGCCCACTTCACAAACTTGATCGATCCGGTTGCATCTCCCAGAAGTCCTGTCTGGGAGATGGTCTCAGCTGCCGGCTCCCAGAGATCCAGGACCTTGGCCTCGATATCTACCCATTTTCCTGCCTCCTTGATATCGGCGATCTTGACCTTATCCGACCCCGCCCGGACCTGAGGCACTACGCCGTGCTCTTTAAAGAAGTAATTTAAAACCGATCTTCTCGCTTCGCTTTCGGGAACGCGGAAATTCACAATGAGCTTTTCCAGACGGGACTTGATATCCTCGTCAGAGACCTCGATCTTCTGGTCTTTGAGACGGGCTTTTATCTGATCAACCAGTTCCTTCATAGACAATAGAGCCCCCTAATTTTTTATTGAGAGGTAACACTAACTTGGGGTTGGAAGTATTTAAAGCAAATCTGTGCGGGGCGAAAGTGATCTATTGCAGATGGGGCAGGATGATATGAGCAAGAGTATGCGGGCAGGAGTATGAGGAGATGGGCCGGCGAATGGAGCTGTTTACTTGGTTTGGAAGGGTCGACATGGAGACAGGATGCTTGCTTGCCGGACCCTCAGCCGATAGAGATGTATCAGAAGGAGAACTGAAGATCGGTCAGCAAGCAACCAGTGCCTTTCCCGTTCCTCAGCCTGACCTGCGCGCTCTGGCCAAGAAAAGCAATTTTGTCGCCGATGACCGGGAGTACAACAGGCGGCTTCTGGAGGCAGCCCTTGCCATGGTGCGGCGCAGCATTCTCTCCGGAAGCACTGTAGAAGAGGACCTTCTCCAGGCCATGCAGGCCCTGGACAGCTTCTCCCAGTCGATCAATCTGCTCGACGAGAGGCTATACGAATGGTCCCGCCTGCACAGCCAGCAGATCATTCATGGAAAGGATCTGGCGGAAGGCCTGAAGGAGGACGAGAACATGGGCACTCTAGCCAGAGCCATCCTTGGCCTGCGAGACTCCCGCAGCGAAACGGAGGCGGACGTCTCCGCTACGGTGAGGGCATTGGCACCCAACCTCTCCGCTCTGGCAGGCCCAATCCTGGCAGCCCGGCTGATCTCTCGGGCAGGCGGCCTGCGTTATCTGGCGAAGATGCCATCCAGCCGATTGCAGGTCATGGGCGCAGAGAAGTCCCTCTTCAAGCATCTCAAAGGCCAGGCACCTTCTCCCAAGCACGGCATCATCTTCCGCCATCCCGCCGTGACAGGATCAGCCAGAATGCTGAGAGGGCGCGTGGCCCGAACCCTGGCAGCCAAGCTGGCCATCGCCGCCCGTTTGGACCAGTTCGGTGCAGGCCTTTCACCCGATCTGCAAATCTCTCTCGATTCCCGGCTGAAGGAAATAAAGCGAAAAGGCAGGATTAAACGGCGGAAATGACAGGGATCACATTTATATTCATAGCCTGGCATTTGTGGCCTTTGCAGTTGAGGTGAAGAGATGAGATGGTGGCCTGGATCGTCGGTTCTCGGTTTAGTGATCATATCAGTCATTGTCAGCACGAGCTTTCTTGTCATTAATGCTGTGAGCGTGCCCCAGAACCTCACTGAGCATTCCTGGATCTACAGCCAGGGAGTAATAGACGAAATGCGCATTTACCAGTCTGAAGCCGGTCTTCATGGGCAGAAGCTGGTCATGGGAACAAGAGGCACCGGCACAGTATCACGGACGATCAATACCCAGGTCTATGGGGGCTTTGAAGATGGCTACAATGAGATCTGGTCGAACGAATGGGGAGTATACCAGAACAGGCCGTCCAGATACAGCGCGCCCATCACCAACAGCGAGCTTAAGAATGCTCTTTGCGCCAAGAATTATGAGGTGGGATCGGTCTACTCAGAGAGCTACTCCGGCCTGGTTGAACTGATCAAGGATACTTCCGTTGCCGAAACGGATAATAACTCTGTATACAGCATCCACTCCGAGGTAGAAGGAACGGCCAGGGTGGGAGCGCGGGTGCAAAAGAGCTCCGCAGCAGTTCCCATCTACGTCATGAGCGGGGCTTATTCCGGATACCTGAACATGAGGATGTCTCTTGAGAGCGGCAATGCGTCTCTCTTAACCCTCCCTTGCCCATGAGGGCGTGAGAGCCATTTTTAATTTTATGAAATACGGCTATCTTGCACTTTTATTGATAGTGATATTCGCAGTCAATTCGAATGCATCCGCAGTCTACTGGGCGACCAGCGTCAGCGTCAGCACCAACTCGAATCAATGGTCCATCTTTCGACAGAATAGCAATCTCAGTTTTGATCTGTCAAGCACTGTAGAAGGAAACATCTCTGCTATCGACATCTCTCCGGTACAGTCGCGTAGCAGGATCCTGCATCCATATCAGTCCTATTACGCGGAAGTGGGAAATAATGACGTTCATTTCAGGCAGAGGACAAGCTCCCTTCAGGGCAGCTATAGATCTTCAGATATGATAACGATGCAGTCCGTCGTCTATCCGGACGAAATCAATATTAAAGTTGATAAGCCTTCCGGATCGGATGTATTTACAATCGAGTACGGGACTGAAAGATGGCCTGTCTTTATAAAAAGCAATAGATCCCTTGTTTACTCGGGCCAGGGAATAAATGACCGGGATTTTGAGGGAAACAATGGTGACTATGTGGGTGCAAACTTTCTATATAACCGGGAGTTATCTAAAGAGCAGAAGACTGTCATGTGGCTGAAAAAGATGAATGCCACCGCCAAGGCGGTAGATAATTCATCCATCTCTGCGCAGTTTATGCCGACAAAATATCTGGGCTATGGACTTGAGTCCAATAGCACTGGAATTGCCGATTTGAGCTACCAGTTCAGAGATACGGATTACGATTCCAAGCACCAGAACTATCCGCCGGCCAGCATGAGATGGGAGCGGTACTACGGCGCATTCAATCTGACGCGAAAGATAAATATGAAGACTGCATTTGATAGATCCGGCAACACCGATGAGGAAGCAAATGCCTGGCTGCCATGCTGCTTTGATGGCGGCAAAGACATGACGCCATCCGAGAAAGAGGACTTTGCAGCCGACCCGGAGAGCGTCTTCGATTGTACCTGTTACAAAGAGATCATGCCGAAATAGGGGGCATGAAAGCCGTTGTAGTCGCTCAGATGTTGCCCTGCGATTGGCCTTTGTCTTCCAGTTCCTTGGCCCTGGAGATAACTGTCTCCGCCTCTGTGTTCCGGCCCATTTTGATAAGAGCGGCGCCCTTTTGGTACCAGATCCAGGCATTGTCCGGGTTTAGCCTGACCGCCTGATCAAAGCATTTTATGGATTCATCAAACAAGCTTTTGCCATCTAAACCGAGACGACCGATGGAAAGGCCCTGGCCGAGAAGTGCTATGCCCTTATCGATCCAGGCCGAAGTGAGGTTGGAATCAAGCCTGAGGGCCTCATCAAAGCATCTCATCGCCTCATCGTACTTATCCTGGCCATCGAGGGTGATATCCGGATCGTCGAGAGCTGCACCCTGCTTCCTGAGGATGATGCCCTTGATGTCCCAGGCATAAGCATACTCAGGATATAGCCTGATGGCCTCATCAATGCATTTTGCTGCCTCATCGTACCTGCCCTGGTTATGAAGGATTATGCTTTTGCTGCTCCAGGCATAGGCATTATTGGAATCCAGCCGGATGGCTTCGTCAATAGCTTTAATGGCTTCATCAAAACTGCCCTGCTCCCCAAGGGCAAGTCCTTTTTCAATCCAGGATTGGGCAGCATTGGGGCCCTGCATGCTCAGCCATCCTTCCGCATTTTCCTGGCCTGCTGCCGCTGCCATCATTGCGAGAATAATTTCGAGAAGAATGAAGACCAATGCACTTTTCATGCTCATCTCAAATAGACTTCTCCCAGTCTTGCCCAAAGTCGACCAGCGGACGTACCTCTGTCACTTCGAAGATCGCCAGCACAGCGATCATCCCTGCCGCCTGCTCGCCCACGATTCCGGCCATACGGCTCCTGTACTCTTCCAGCTTCGGCCCGGATTCGATCATCTGAGGAGATCCGTAAACGGCACAATCCACTGCACCATTCCTGTTCGATGTGCTTATGATTCCAAGCCTCGGTTGCCTGTTGAAATACTCCATTAACCTGTCAGTCATTTTGCGTCCTCTGTCGAGCAATTGAGCCTTAGCCTTGGCCTTAAGCATTAGCTTTTTGCTTTTCTCGCTATGAACTGGCGAGCCAGCCTCGCCGCCAGAAGCGCAGTCTGGCCGTGGTCGTAAGCCGGTGTGAGCTCGTTTATGTCAAGTCCCACTGCAGTCGGCGCGACATGCTCAACTACCCTGGAGACATCCCATGTTGAGAGGCCGAATGGCTCGGGGTTTCCCACCGCGGGGGCAAATGCCGGATCAATAGCATCGAGGTCAATAGACAGATAGATTTGCTCGCAATTCATTTTCTCTATTGCCCTCTCCAGAACATCATAGATGCCCCTCTCATGGACTTCGCGGGAGGTGTAGTACGATATTCCGCCCTCCTTCGCGAAGGTGAACTCCTCTTTGCTTCCGCTGCGAATGCCGATGCTGGCATAAGCGCCAATGCCCTTCTTCTCCAGGATTCTCCGGCTGGCGCAGGCATGGCTGTATCTGGTGTTGCCGAAGCTTTCCCGCAGGTCCAGATGCGCATCCAGCACCAGTACCCCAACCGAGCCCTTCTGTGCCAGTCCCTCTGCAATTGGTGGAGTAATGGAATGCTCTCCGCCCAGGAAGATGGGAACTGCGTCCTCCGGGAGGAAAGCTATGCATTCTTTAATGGTCTCTTCTGCATAGGTGGGATCTGCGCCAAGATCCATGTTCCCAAGATCGCAAATGGCAATCTCCGATAGATCTAGATCATAATCAAAGTCGTAGCTCTCGAAGTTAAAAGAGGCCAGGCGGATGGCATCCGGCCCTTCC
>DAONES010000085.1:0-7902 GCA_035403205.1 Methanothrix sp.
TAGTTATGTAGATGATAGCCCTCTATCCGCCGCGGCTCGCCCAGAAGCGGCGACGCCTTGACGATCTCGATATCCTTCAGGCCGATAACCTTATCCTGCACAATGGATCCGCCATAGACGGCGCCGATTACCTGCATCCCGGCACAGATTCCTAAAAGGGGCTTTTTGCAGTCCCTTATCCAGGAGAAAGACTGCAAATGCTTTGCATACTCATTATCCATCAGAGCAGTACCGCAGAGGACGATTTTATCGCAGCTAGCCCTATCGCGTGGCGCGAGCTCAGCATAATGCCGAATTTCGCAATAAGCTCCTTCTCGCTTCAGGGCGTCTCTTATGGGCAGGACAAACTCATAATGAGATAGCGAGTCTTTCTTGAAACACAGGTCGATCAGAAGTATGCGTCCGTTGCTCTGTTCATTGCTCCATCCGCTATTGGGCTCAATCTTCTGCAAAAACGCTGCCGCATTACCAGGATTTCCAGCATTCCCAGGCCCTCTGGCATTGTCGGGATGTCTTCCTGCATTATCGGCGCCAACAGAGTGGAGCGGGTTTGCCGGTTTGTCAGCAAGACGCATATCTTCTATGACCACCTTTCCCCGGTAGTTGGCATATCTCTTCGATGCCTTCAGGATCTCAATTCTCTTCCGGAAGAATGGAGCATCCAGGACGAAGCTCTCCAGCTCCCCCCCCTCGCCGGAAGGATTTATTCTATACTTCCTTTCAAGCCGCTCGAGCTCCTGGATGCGCTCCTCGGTCAAAGAGGCCCCAAGCCAGGAGGAATCAAAGGGATAGGCAAAAACTCCGGAGATGATGACTGAGAAGCCGTCCTTCAGAAGCCTCCGTAGGTAATCGACCTGATCTGTCTGCCAGATGGGATTGTAGCACCAGAGACCCAGGTCCCGGCAGACTCTCTGCACCCGAGCTGCCTGGTAGATCGATTCGATGGCGCCGGTGACTATTCCCTGGATGCCGAATTGTTTTTGGGCGGCAACAATTGCCGCTTTAAGGTCGGAAAGCTCCTCCTCTTTAATGCCATGCGTCTTCCAGGTGAGCAGAGCAATGCCCATGGCCTCTGCCTGCATGTCGGTGCGAGAAATGTTGGGCGTGTGAAACATGTAGCTGTCCGGGTTTTCCGATACCAGAGTTATCAGGCATGCCACCTCATTCTTTTCCATAGCCCGGCGGCAGGCAAAGACCGAATCCTTGCCCCCTGAGAAGAGAACGCCCAGCTTCATCAGGCGAAGAGAATGCCCTCCGCTAATAAAAGATATTGCCGGAATCGTCTACGGCGCATCAGACTGATTCAGGTCGAGCATCATCCAGATCCTTGCCATGTCCAGGTTTGCCATCGTTGCCCTGGCCAGCTGCGTAAAGCCATCGCCCTTTGACGCCCCGGACTTTTCTTCTGCCTCGGATGGCATGACTCTGCCATCGCCAAGGCCCTTGCGCCGGAAGAGAAAATCGAGAAAAGCATTGCGGAAGTTGTCATTCTCAAAGAGCCCATGAAGGTAGGTGCCGATCACCATTCCGTTTTCAGATACTGCGCCGTCGTCTCCGAAGGCATTCGCGCCCCTGGGGCTGGTCACCCCCATGTGAATCTCGTAGCCGGTGACGGGCTGGCCTCTGATCGACTCCAGGATGGGGCCGCCGCCTGTTACCACTTTTTTGACCTGGACGGTCTTTTTCTCATACAGGTCGAAGCGGGTTACCGCGTCCAGCAGACCCAGGCCGGGGATTGTTCCCACGGTATCCTCGACGCCGCAGTCGATGATCTCTCTGCCCAGCATCTGGTAGCCTCCGCAGATGCCAAGGACGGGCGTGTTCACGCACGACCTGATCTGGTCGGCCATGCCCTTTTCCTGCATCTCCAGCAGATCTGAGACCGTGTTCTTGGTTCCGGGGATGATTATTGCATCCGGGCGTCCCAGTGGCTCGGATAGGCTCACATAGCGAACACGCGCCTGACGCTCCAGGGGCTCAAAGTCGGTGAAGTTGCTGATGCGCGGCAGCCTTATCACGGCAATCTCCGGTAGCGGCCCGCCTGCGCAGGATTTCTTGTCGCCCAGAGATACGGAATCTTCGGAGGGGATATCGAGGTCAAGGTAAGGCATGACCCCCAGCACCGGCACACCGGTCAGCTCCTCCAGCTTGGCGAGGCCGCTGCCCAGGATTGCCGGGTCTCCCCGGAATTTGTTGATCACCAGGCCCTTTACGAGCGGTCGGATGTCTTCCGGCAGGAGCTCTACTGTGCCGAAGAGGCTGGCAAAGACCCCGCCCCGTTCGATGTCTCCGACCAGAATTATGGGGGCTTTCAGATGGCGGGCTACGTAGATGTTAGCCAGGTCGCGATCAAAGAGGTTGATCTCCGCCGCTCCGCCCGCGCCCTCTACTACTATGTAGTCGTACTCCTTCTCCAGCTGCTCGATGGACCTGTCCACTACCTCCTTGAGCCCATCGATATCCCGGTAGTACTCCTCAGCTGATTTGTCTGCCACCGGTCTGCCCAGGACTATGACCTGAGAGGTGCGGTCGCCCTTGGGCTTGAGAAGGATGGGGTTCATGAACTCGCTCGGCTGCACACGGGCCGCCCAGGCCTGAACCGCCTGAGCGATGCCTATCTCTGAGCCGTTCTGGGTGACCCAGGAGTTGAGGCTCATATTCTGGGATTTGAAGGGCGCGACTTTCAGGCCGCGATCGGAGAGCAGGCGGCAGAGGGCGGCGACAAAGGTGCTCTTGCCGGAATGGGAGGTGGTGCCGAGGACCACGATAAAGCGAGACATTAACTTGAGGACAACGTGCAAGTTTAATTGCCTTTTGGAAGGTTGGATTTTGCTAACTGGATTGCGGAGGACGAATTTCCCGGGGCCGCGAGAGTTTCGATGAGATGTCGAGATATCTGCAAGTTCATCTCGTCGAAGTGATCCTGCTAATTCGGCGCAGTTTACAGGAGTTGTGGTTATGATCATCAACAAAATTTTAGATACAAAAGTAAGACTGTTGCGATGATTTGGGCATCGTGACCAGTCAAAAAATAGGAAGCTTTCGCATCAGAAGGCCATCAGCATTTATCCTTCGGGGGTGGACTGCCTGCGCGACGATATGCCAAGTTAATCCTTGGATTCATGCCAAATTCTGCCATAAAATCAACTTCAGAAAGCGCTCTGCCGTGCGCATCCGCAAACATCCCTCCCGGCAGCTCTCCAGACGGCAGATGTTCCGGCCATTTATCTACAAATGGAACGCATATAAGCGGCTTAACGTCGGCATGAGCTGCGAGCCTTGGATCCTTAAATCCATTGACCAGGCCGCAATGGCCGCATACTCCCACGGGTGTGTTTCCAATTTGTATCGCCTCATCTATTTGAGATTTGTTAATTCGATTTATCTTTCTACAATTCGAGCAGCAAAATTTCACAACAAGATCAGCCATATTTTACCACCTATCCAGCTATTCAATTATTCTTGCGCATCCTATTGACCATCTCAATTAATCTGCAAATTGCATAAAACGTCCCAAAACATCCATTCAATTTGCATATGGATGTATTGGGACCGGGATCTAATTATCTCAATTCACCTCCTGCACTACATTACTTCGCTAATACTGAGCACTTCCCATACCCCTTCCGATTTTCACAACGCAAGGCGGGCCAAGAGGCACAGGGTTAAGACCGACATACTGCTTCACGCATGGTACGGGTGCAGGCAGATCAGAATCCCCCATAAAGAATGTGGTCTTGCCACGTACCAAGGTCCTATTTTGTCCCGGCTCGGGCATCGTGTCGTTCAATATCGATGATGCGTTTGGAGTTTGATTCAGCCCCAGATCGGATTCATCTGGCGATTTCAGCGGTGATGCTGAATTCAGATCAGATGGCGTATTTGCCTGACCGGATCCTGCGTAAGGACAGACGCCCGCCACAGGAGAATCGCAATTGGCTGACATTGCCTTCAGCAAGATATCCGCTTTTTCTGACGAATTTATTGCAGACAAATTAGAGGCATTAGTTCCAATGGGTTGGTTGGACTCAATGAACTCATTGGCATTCTCTTCGTTGCCATTCTGTGGCGCTATCGTCTCCGTAGGAACATTTGTGGGGGATAAATCAGTCTTGTTTGATGAGTTAGTCTCATTTGATAGGTATTCACTTTCGTATTCAGGCGGTTCCAGGGGAATTATGAACCGGACTCCTTTATAGTCTATTGACTTAGAGACAATTGAAACAGCTTCTGCAGCCTCCTGAGCTACCGGATCATATTGATCAATCGCATTAGCTAATGGGTCCTCCGATACGGAAACATTAATGCCGCCATTGGGAAGGCCAACGCCTGCTGCCTTGATGGAGCCGTTTGAGATGTTAAAGCTAAGATCGCCCCGTTCATTTTCTATGTAGACCTTATTCGTAGGAATTAGATATGATATCTTTCCATTCTGGGTAGCCATATTGACTGCCTCAACCTTGTTCAGCATTAGAGCTTGGTCAGATATCACCTCGGATGATTCGGTATCTGATAGGTTTGACTTTATTTTAGCGGCACCCACTATATTCCTCATGACTGCGTACTTAGGATGACGCCCGTTTTCCAAGACAGTTATGCCCTCATCAACACTTCCGCCATCTGTTTCTATAGAATAGCTTGTCGACACTGTTTTAGTGCCGCTATTATGAACTATCGCGTTATTGGCTTCTATTGAACCGTTTGTGCGCAAATTAATAAAATGGCTCAAACCATTAAAGCTATCCATTCGGATGAAATAGCGATTTTGGAGAATGGATTTGGCGTTGGAATCGATATAATCGGAAGCTCCATCCTTTCCACCGATTTTAAGAGTCTTTGCCCGATCATTGGACTCACCATTAGGCCGTTTGCCTGATAGATTATAAGAAGAGACAAGGATGGAATTGTCCGGATCAGTGTTGAGTATCTCATGGTAGGCCTGGTTTCCCACACCGGCTATCATTCCATTTAAGCCATGAGAATCAGTGCGAGAATACATGAATCCTGCATCATTTGCATTTTTATTATTAATCTCTATTGATTCATCTAATGTAAATGCACAAACTGATGAGATCAATAATACAAAAAGTATATATCCAATACAAGAAAATTCGCTTTTCCTCATATATCGATCAATATCTACTATTAATATTTTAAGTTAATGGTATGTAATAATTTTAAGTGTAGTTCTAAAATAATAACCGTATAGTATCATGTTATAGTTGAATCCCTTTTTCCCGATGATCTAAACATCATTATGACCTCTTCCATTTGGATCGTCGTTGCCAATGCTTTTCTGTGGTCCAGCGGCGTTTCCAATAGACCATCCGAGCTTACGGGAGGCTGAGCCTTGAGACCCATGCCGGCCAATTCACGCATGACTGGAATCTCAAGTTTGCCCTCAGATCTTAGCTTTCGGATAATGGTTTATGCCGAATCACTTCCCAGCTCTTTCTCTATTTCCAGCCAAGTCTGCTCCAGTGCTCGTACTCATGCACCCATTCGTCTTTGTTCATCTTAACGAGGCTCTTGAAGTGCTCGGCGATCCCCTCCTGCATCTTTCTCTGCTCGGCATAGTCGCTCTTATTCCGGATATCCTCCGCGAGGGATTTGCCGAGCTGGAAGGCCTTCTTCTCCGCCGCCTCAAAAGCTGCTGGCCCCTGCATCATGACGCTGCCGACGCTTCCTGTGACGAAGGCTCCAAAGTTGACCATGAGGCCGTCCAGATAGGCTGTGACCTCATCGCTGTTGCTTCCGCCGCTGGCCACGCTGCCGCAGTACTTGCCGCGGAGAAGCTGGCAGTGAACGGCATCGGCCATGCGGTCGATGATGGTCTTCATCTGAGCTGTGACCGATCGGAAGTAGTTGGGCGATCCCCATAACAGTCCGTCCGCCGCCAGGATCTTCTCGTATAGCCCCTGAAAGTCGTCCTTGTGAACGCACTTGCCTTTCTTGAAACATACCTGGCAGGCATTGCAGAATTTTATGTCAAGCTTGCAGATGTCCACCAGTTCCACCTCAGCGCCAGAAGCTTCAGCTCCATCCAGTGCAGCCTGAACCAGCCGAAGAGTCGCGCTCTTGGAGCCGTGAGGGCTGCCGCAGATTCCCAAGATCTTCATATCAATTCCTCCAACAACATATGATATAGTCTGATAATATGATAGTATGATGATAGTCCTCGATCTTATGTATTGCGTTTTTCCTCATTCGCACCTTCTCTCATCCATTCAGGTTACCACTGCGTTCTTGAAAACCCGCCAGGCCACCAGGAACATTACCACAGCGAAGGCCACCAGCGCAAGAAATGATTGCAGGATCTCAGTGCTGCTGTAGGCATAATGAATGCCGATGGCATAGAAGTCGCTTCCTACGGCAAAGTAGCGCACCCCGTTCACCAGGTGGGTGAGGGGATTGAACTGAGCGATCATTCTCACAATTCCCGGAGAGGCATCGATGGGATAGAGGGCATTGCTGGCGAAGAATAGCGGCAGTGTGAGAAGGGTGATGACTGCCTGCAGCCCTTCGGGAGTATCCATGCTCATGGAGATCGCCGAGGAGAGGAAGAGAAAACCAATGGAAAAGACGCCCACAAAGAGCAGCACTCCCAGAACTGCGCCTGCTGTCTGCATCAAAGAGTAGCCGGGAAAGAAACGCACCCCTATGAGAAGGCCAAATCCCATGATGACCATAACCTGGATGAATGATTTGGTGACGCCGGATAGGCCAATTCCCAGGATAATGTGATTTCTGGGCATTGGGCTTGCCAGGAGCTCTCTCATCAGCCCCCAGTTCTTGTCAAATAGCAGGGTGATTCCCCCAAAGAGGCTGGTAAATAAAGTGGTGAGAGCTATGACTCCCGCGCCCATGAATGTCAGGTAGGAGACGGCGTTTGCACCCTGGGGAATGCTCATGCCCGCGCTGAGCCGGGAGAAGTTGCTGGACATGGCTGCTCCGTAAAGGGCCATCCACAGCGCCGGCTGAATGAGAGAGACGAAGAGAGCAATTCTGAAGCGGACAAAGCGAAGCATATCCCGCCAGTAGATGGTGGCAAATTCCCAGGACATATCTACCTGCCTCCCTTGGGCGTGGGCATGCGGTGCAGCTTTCCTGCTCCCGCTTCTCTGAGATCTCTTCCGGTATAGTGCACGAATACATCATCTAATGTCGGCTTTTTCAGATTGACGCTGATGATATCGACGTCCCGTTCCCGCAGCCGATTCATGATGATGGGAAGGCAATGAGTGCCGTCCGTGTTGATGGTGACCACGAGGCCTGTGGCCGCGGCCTTGACTGCCCGAACGGCCTTCATACCCTTCAGCATCTCCTCCGTTCTGACGTTATCGCTGGTATCCAGGTATATCATATCATTTCCCAGGGTATCTTTGAGCTTGATCGGATCGCCGGAGGCGATGATTTTGCCGTGATCCACAATATCAATCCAATTGCTAACCTGGTCGGCTTCATCCATGTAATGAGTGGTAAGGAAGATGGTGGTTCCGGAGTCGTTGACCCGTTTGATGTAATCCCAGAGCCTGCGTCTGGTCTGCGTATCCAGGCCAATGGTGGGCTCATCCAGAAATAGCACCTTTGGCCGGGTCATCAAGCCTCTGCCTATCTCCAGCCGTCGCTTCATGCCGCCGGAGAGAAAGCGGGTGCGTACATCTCTCTTCTCCTCCAGCTCAACCAGCTTTATGATCTCATCAATTCTCTCTCTTCGTTCCAATTTAGGCATGGAGTAGATGCGGCCGTGAAGCTCCAAAGTCTCCCATACGGTGAGATCGCGATCCAGTGTTTCATCCTGAAAAACTATGCCTATAGCGCGGCGCACCTGCTGCGGCTCTTTGGCAAGGTCGCAGCCGGCAATGGTGACGCTGCCGCTCTGCATGGGCAAGAGCGTGGTGA
>DAONES010000086.1:0-7701 GCA_035403205.1 Methanothrix sp.
AGGATGTGGAATCTATATCTGTTATCAAGCCGCCCAGGTTCTGCCAATCACTCCACCCACCTACCATGAACTGCCTAATCCACAGAGAATTGTCTGTACCTACCGAATGTATGGTCAATACCTCATATGATGGCGCAGTATTCGACCAATCCGAATATGCCGTTTTCTTGGGGAATCCTACTGCAGGAGGCGGATACACTGTGGTATCGCCTACCACGTTGATCGCCCTCACCCGGTAGTAGTATAATGTTCCGGATACTATTGTAGCATCGGTGTATGTTACCACATTCGGCCCAACTGAAAACTCAGTCAGATCAACAGTGAATGCCGCATCCTTTGCTCTTTGAATGAGAAATCCGGTTTCACTGATGGAATTGTCCACCCAGTTTAGAGTTGCAGAAGCGGGCAATGATCCGGATAACGTGACTTTTAAATCGGAAGGAGCCCTTGGCGGAACCGCAAAGGCCACCGCATGCATCATGTCCATCTCTTCGTGGGAGAGAAGATGGCAATGCATCATGTACTCCCATCCAAAGTTGACGACATGATTGATCACAGTAACCGGCTCGCCACTCGGGTCCTGAAATCCCAGCGGCCCTCCTTTGAGTTCAGCACCATCAGGCATGGTCGGGTCTATCAGCCGCTCACTGTTGGGGACCTCGAATGGCTGCGTTGGCGCTATTGGCCTCAAAGCGATGATGGTATCTTGTAGCGGATTAACCCTGAATGTCTCTTTCCATCCCAGCTCATTGAGATCCGGAACGCGAAGGGCATTGTCCCAGGCCACCCGATTGATCAATTGGGCATTGAACAGGTGCACATGTATAGTGTGCGTGTCTACTCCGTTATGGGTGATCTTCCAGATCTGGGTTCCGTCATCCAGCGAACCGATCTTTGTCCCATAGATCGAGCCCTTAATTATATCCACTGGAGGTGAGGCAAATGGATAAAGAATGAGATTTTGATTGCCTGCTCCGGTGAATGGCACCTCCAGACCCAATAAACCGCTCATCCGTCCATAGTCGGTCTCAAAAGCCTCGCCCATCTCGTCCTGAATGGCCTTCGACTCGAACGGGATGGTCACAGTCGAGCCGTCAAGTGTCTGGAATGTCTTGCTGTTCTCAAAGATCCTAACATAAGGATCTGCAGCCAGATCTCCCCTGTCGTATGCAGAATTATACTCGGCCTGAGGCACAATGATCTCATCCTGTGATGCCTCGAAGACGCCCTTCTTATTGTTTGCCGTATCCTTGGCGAATACCGCCTGCAATTTAGCCAGATCGTAGGACTGCACAGGGACCGAAGCCACCCGGATCTGCATGATGGTCCGTGTGTTTGGACCATAGCCGGGCTGAGTCGTAGGTGCCCCACCGGCATCGGTCTGATCTGGATGGTTGGTATAGTAGTCATAGCGTGGATCGATCGCCGGGAAGGGTGCAGGAGCATCATTGTAGAGAATGAGAGTCTTTCCGGCATATGCAGAAAAATCAACGATGACGTCCGCTCGTTCTGCCGGACCAAGCAGTAGCGTTCCCTGGTTAACATTTCCGAAATCAAAGTTCGTTTGATCCCAGTTCCAGTTTACCGGCAGATTGGGCAGCACCACCGGTGCCGGCAAGAAGCCGCCTTCCGTTCCTATCTGGATGAATGATGGGCCTGCTCTGGCCGGATCTGGCACACCCCCATCCCTTCCATCTGTCGGCCAGCCATTCGGCAGACCTGCACAGGTTGATGCAGGAATCATGCCAACTTCAGTCGGATTGGTATAGACCGTTGCGATTGCAGATGCACCGCGTCCGACTGCATCACTGAATGTAACTGTCGGCGCAGTATAACCGCTTCCCACGGTTAGCAGTTCAACGCCAGTGATTACGCCGCCCACTACTATTGCTTTAGCTATTGCACCTTTGCCGGTAGGATCGTTGATGGTGACCGTAGGGTCTACGTAATTTCCGCCACCACTTATGATTCTGATAGCGCTGATGATATTAGTGGCCGCATAAATCTGCAGGTTGAAGAACCGGTCGTCGGCTGCATTAAGAATACGGAACCGGTATGCCCTGGGTTCTACCTCCAGGTATGGATAAGCCATGCCGTTGACCACCGGAGTGTCTACAAATGATTCCATTGCCATGGAGTTGTGGGGCACGCCTGGAATCATTGGCGGCTCATTGGGACCGGTATAAGGATTTGGCACCGGTCCGTGCGCAATATTTGTAGTGGGAGGCCAGAACCACGGCCCATAATGCCAGCGACCAAATGCATTCATTCCTCCGATGTCCCAGGGATTTTGGTTTGTCATATATACATGAGGCATCCAGAGATCGCCTGTATTGGCATTTAAAATTTTTCCGGTGTTGGGATCTCTTGCCGCAGTTCCCCAGTTCCAGGTAGGATCTTGGGCAGCAATAGTATTTGCATCGACAAAGGTCTTGTCCTGAATGACCAGAGGAATTCCTGTATCAGGCAGAACTTTGACTGGAGGATTGAGGTTGACGCCAGCTTTGTTGGTGCCATCGATCATGTCCTTTTCTACCTGGTCAGTTATCAAGTACCCTGCCGCCTCTCCGGCATAGACATTGATCCGAGTAATGCCATAAGAATGGTCATGATAAAACATCAGCCGGGCGCTCTGCTGATTGTTATAAAAGAAGGTCATCGATCCGTCACCAGGATCAGGCATGTCCGGAACATTACGCATGCTGACGCCGTTGGGGTATGATGTGGTCTCTCCGGCAGGAGTTATCCACTGGTGAGGTGTTCCATCGCTAATCCATGGAACATATCCTCCATGAAGATGCACTGTAGCACGATTCTGAGTGTACAGCTCCATGATGTGGCCTATGGTCACAACAGCAGGTGCCGGATTCGTCTTGAGCTTGATCTGGAATGTATTCGCAGTAAGCCCTGTGCCCAGCACACGGTACTCTCCGTTGTAATCATCCGGCACAAAGCCGTGCAGCATAATCAATTGACCCTGAGCAAAGTTATGGGGGGCCATAGTCATGATCTCGACTACCGCACCACCTACCGGCGTTACCGTGTTGGCCATTATCATGTCGGGACCCATTCCAGCGCCCATAACAGTCGTATCTACCGGAAGGAATAGGTCGCCACCCACCCCTTTGGGAAGAAGGTTATAAAATTTGATGCGTACCGGACGGTCACGCTCAGAGACTATGATTGGACTCATGTACTGAGGATTTGCCACAGCTATAGCCGGAGTGTTGTCGGGCTTCAGGATGGGATTGTTGTTTGCATCCAGCAATGTGACACCCGCTCCAGGAACTACCGGCGTTGCCAGCTGCACATAACCCCTCAGTCTGGTAGAAGGAAGATTTGTATGCATCTTCTGGCTGTACTCAACTAGTGCTATCTCATAGTAGTCACAGCCTAATAGGGTGATTGCTGTGATGACGCCGCCAACCACAGTAGCCTTTCCTATGGCTTGGGTCGTTGCCCCGCCACCTCTAAAAGCAATTGTTGGATTTGAAGAATATCCGATTCCACCACGGTCTATGGTAACACTAGTTACCGTGTCCCCTGTCAAATGCGCAGTGGCTGCAGCCCCCTTGCCTGTGCCATCCGTGATCTCAACTGTTGGAGCCGATGTATATCCTTTTCCTCCGGGAGGATATGTTAACTGATCAGGAACGGCCTGATGAAGGTTCGGCAGCGGGTCAACGAATTTATTAATTCCTCCAGTCAGAGAGCCACCCAATATTGCGGTAGCTGCTGCGCCGCTGCCCGGTCCGGATGAATCAATGATGGTGACGATGGGCGCAGTATATCCGCTGCCGGATGATCCGGGATTTACTGTGATGCCTGTAATAACACCACCCGCAACCGTTGCAGTTGCCGCAGCGCCTGAGCCAGTACCATAGACGTCTGAGATTTCAACCGCAGGATTGACATAACCGCTACCACCATTCGTCAGAGTGATGATGGCTATGGAACCAGTAGGCATGGGGCTGTTGGCATAGTTAGGATAGGGGCCAAAGTAATGAGGAATGCCACCTGGGTCAAACGAGGGTGTCATTGTAGGAGCGACGCCCGGGGCAGCCTCACGAGCCTGGGCCATAGCCTCTTCACGAGCTGCTTTGTAGCGTTGTGCAGCAGCCTTTCTCTCTGCAGGCAATTTCATCCTCATTTTAAGATAGTGCCGTGCATCGAATGTGGCATTTTCATCTAAGCTGGAACTATTCGATGAATTGAGGTCGATACTTCTCAATTCGATGCTCTCATTGGCTGCACTGCCACTAAAAGATAATAGGGCAAGCATCATTCCTGCCAGAATCAATATCAAGGCCGCTTCAAGAAATGAAATCTTTTCAGAGAGAGGGAATTTAGTTAATTTAATACTGAAGTCCATATCAATCCACCATATCCGATCATTCCATATTTTTCCATTAATCAAATCAAGTGACTGAGTCGATCATTCTTTGAAACACACAAATCTTGGCCAAATCCTAGATAGTTAACTAAATATCTTTCTATAGTATTTAAATATGTACGAAGGACTCATCTGTAAGACCGCATTTTTATATCAGTTCCGGATCGCAGATGGCGCCAGACCTATTGCAGTAGATGGAGATCAAAAATTAATGAAGGTTTTAAAAAATTTATAGTTCGAATGTAGTTCAACCCGCTTCGCCGTCCCCGGCATCAATTGATAGGGCCGTCCGCTTAAAAATCAAATAAAGACCGTTGGCCGCCTTTTTGTACGCTTGCCACGACAGGCTCCGCGAGGCCAACTATCCCGTACCTACCCCCGCCCCCTGGCTGTACCTTTACCCGCCCCATTCGAAAGCTCCGGATTGCTTCGATGACTCTCGGCTCAGCGGATAGCTGGTCAAGATCCTCCTGCATCAAGACCTCGATCTCCGTCCCGGACTGCGTCAGATCGCCCCAGATCTTTTGCACGCCGGAAGTTGTTACGCTCTTGTGACCCAGGGCCAGGGCAATGATCTCAGCCAGGGGAATCGTATGCAGGTAAGGCGGCCGGTGCCCAGGATGCACGGGCCTTTCGTAATCGGCCAGAAGATTCACCCTATCTGCCACCCCAAGCTTGATTCTTCCCCCACAATCAGGACAGCGGCCCATCAATTCATCCTTTTGGGCTAGAGAGTATTGCCGATAGCAACGGGTGCATGCCGTTCGATTGTACTTTCCTTCTTCAGGAAAGAGGCCCACATTCATTGTGGTGCGCCGTCCGCCCTCCCGCTTGATCGCCAGGATGAGATCTTGATAACTGAATGAGGTAAGCTCCATCTGATTGAACTCCCTAGCCAGCTTATTGGAGCGGGGCGAATGAGCATCGGAGTTAGAGAGAAATGTCCTGGTGGACAGGTCGGCTATCCGGTCAGCATAATCCGTGTCCGCAGACAGGCCAAGTTCTATGAACCGGATCTCCTGCACCTTCTCCTGGTAGCACTCCTCTAATGAGCGAAAGTAGGCATAAAGGCCAGTCCAGGGAGTGAATGCGTGAGCTGGACCCAGCAGACCGCCTGCCTCAAGAACGTGATCAGCGATTTCGGAACCATTCAAAGAGAGCCGCGGCCTGCCGTCGCTCGACAGGTTTGAAGATTGGCAAGCAAAGGACTCCTGCAGCTCTTGTGCCTTGGAAATATCCGGCAGGAAGATGAGATGATGAACGCGACTGCTATCCTCCACCTCCACGCTGAGGACAAAATAGGTATCGCCCAGGACAAAGAGCCCATCCGCTTCCGGAAGCTTTCTTATGGCATCCAGCCAGAGAGGATGCAGGCAATCGCCAGTGGCCACAATCTTCACACCCTTGCGCGCCGCCTCTCTGGCGATATCCGGCAGCTGCATATCAGCGGAAACGGCCATCGAGTACTTGGAATGGATATGAAGATCAAGGTTTACGAGCATCACTTTTCATTTGCCATGCAGGGATAAACCCTTTATGCTTGGCGATATATCTTACTCGCTGTGCAAGAGAATCTGAGAGATCTGCTGCAATGCTTTGCCAGAGGAGAAATGGACGAGGAAGAGGCTTTGCGGCGCATCAAACGACAGAGCTTCCTGGCCGTAGGAGAGATAGCAAAGCTGGATATCTGCCGGGCGGATCGCATCGGCATTCCGGAAGCCATTCTCGCGGAAGGAAAGGATAGCGCAGACCTCGTAGCGATCTCCATGGCTCACCTATCGGCCACCGGCAGTGTGATCATCACTCGCGTCTCGGCTGAGCAGCTACAGCGACTTCGATCCGCAAAGCTGCCCGAGAAAAGCACGCTGGAGCATAACTCGAAGGCCAGGACGGTGGTTATTCGCTCAGCAAAGCGACAGGATAAAGTGGGAACAGTGGGCGTTCTGGCAGCAGGCACAGCCGATATTCCGGTCGCAGAGGAAGCAGCGGTGGTGGCAGAGGAGATGGGATGCAATGTCATCTCTGAGTATGATGTGGGAGTAGCCGGCATTCACAGGCTCTTTCCCTGTCTCGAGAAGATGGCAGATGTTGATGCCTTTGTGGTGGCGGCCGGACGGGAAGGGACTCTGCCGGCGGTGGTGGCTGGACTGGTAGAGGCTCCGGTAATCGGCCTTCCGGTATCCACCGGTTATGGTCTGGGTGGAAGCGGCCAGGCGGCCCTCTACTCCATGCTTCAGTCCTGCTCTGTCCTGACTGTGGTCAATATAGATGCAGGCTTCGTAGCCGGCGCTTATGCGGCGAAGATTGCCAGACAAACTGCAGATAGCTAAAAACAGTTTTAAATTATTGCCAGGAAAGTATTTATATCATCAGCAAAGTCTTTGAACAAGAGCGGGTACACACATCTTTTTCACTAACCCCCACTCCCCTACCCGCTCATCAATTATTATGCCAAACCAGAATGGAATCGGCATTCTGGCTGCCTATTTATGCCATTCGATCCATCCCAGCTTCTCCCATTTCTCTAATCGACGTTTGGGGAAATTTGCATCGCTGATCTGAGCGCCACCAGGATGATAGGTGGTCTTTTTATCCTTATCCTCATTGGTGAACTCCTTTTTGACAATAAAATATCCCATGCTCTCACCATCCAACTTTATTACCATCAATGAATCATACAGACTAAAATACCTTTGCTTAATAGGAGAGATCCTCTGGGGAGATCCAGAGCGAGGGCCGGACTGCTAGCCAATGGGCCCTCGCCCCAGGTTCTGAATGGACGCATGGAATAGCCACATATTCCAATGGGGTTTTCTTTAATCAAGACTATTTTACTTAAGCTTTTCGATGCCATGATATAGACATGTCGCCTCGATCATCTTCCCGGACTCCTGGCCGTAGGCCCTGATTCTCTGCATAATGTGATTTGCCATCCCTCCTGAGGTCATGATAACACAGTTCTTGCCCAGGAGTGCTTTTAGTATACACTTGTCGATGACGCCGTAGGTAAAATCCACAGATATGCCGCACCGTTCCGCCAGGGCTTTGGCACTGGTCCCCATAGCACCCTTAAAGCCAACGGAAATCCCTTCGATCACCGCAGGAATCTGCTTTTCATCAACCTCATCCACATTGCAGATGTAGATCCTGCCCTGGGTTGCAGCATCTGTCTCTGCTTTTGGCGAAAGCAGATCGCATAGTTCAAGGATGTTCCTGGGCGGGACTGATCTCTTAGCGATCCCCCTGCCTGCCAGCTCTTGATAGATGTCCACAACGATGGGAAGCTTGAGACGGGCATCCCTTATCAG
>DAONES010000087.1:0-7696 GCA_035403205.1 Methanothrix sp.
ACCGCTCTCTATCTTCGGCCAGATCGATGCTGTCCGGGCTGGTGCCCAGGATCTTGGTCTTCAGGCCGCGACGGGCGATCTCCTTCTCCAGGGGGAAGGCCAGGTTAATAGCCGTCTGGCCGCCGAACTGGACCAGAACGCCATCATGCTGCTCCTTCTCGAGGATGTTCATGACATCCTCTAAAGTGACCGGCTCAAAGAAGAGCTTGTCAGAGGTGTCATAATCGGTAGAGACGGTCTCTGGATTGTTGTTGACGATGTGAGTCTCAATTCCCTGCTCCCGCAGAGCCATCACTGCATGAACGGTGCAGTAGTCGAACTCAATACCCTGACCGATCCTGATCGGGCCGGAGCCTAAAATCAGAACCTTCTTTCTCCTGGAAGGAACTAGCTCGCACTGCGTGTCGTAAGTTGAATAGTAATAGGGAGTCTTGGCCTCAAACTCGGCTGCGCAGGTATCCACCATCTTGTAGGTGGCAGTAATTCCCAGGGAGATGCGCAGATCGGTGATCTCTTCCCGGCTCTTGCCCACGATGCCGGCGATCTGCTCATCGGTAAATCCGAACTGCTTGGCCCTCTTCAGAACCTGAGGGGAGAGACCGGCCCGGATCTCCGCTTCCATGGCAATGATCCTCTCCATCCTGTAGAGGAAGTAGGGCTCAATTCCTGTGATCTTTGAGATCTCCTCAGATGTGATGCCCCTCTTCAGGGCCTGGTAGATGGCAAAGAGCCTCTCGTCCGTGGGATTGGCCAGCAGAGCCCGCACCTCTTCATCCGTCCAGACCGAGTACTTCCCGGCATAGCCCAGGTCTTTATCGATATCCATGGACCTAATGGCCTTCATGAGAGCTTCTTCATAGCTCCTTCCAATGGACATGACCTCGCCGGTGGACTTCATGGCCGTGGTGAGGGTCTTGTTGGCTTTGACGAACTTGTCGAAAGGCCATCGGGGAATCTTGATAACTGCGTAATCAACTGTGGGCTCGAAGGAAGCAGGAGTCTCCTTGGTCACATCATTTCTGATCTCATCGAGAGTCATGCCGATGGCAATCTTGGCGGTAACCCTGGCGATGGGATAGCCGGTGGCCTTGGAAGCGAGAGCCGACGACCGGGATACCCGGGGGTTGACCTCGATTACCCGGTACTCGCCATTCTTGAAGGCGAACTGGATGTTGCATCCGCCCTCAATTCCCAGAGTGCGGATGATGTTGATTGCTGAGCTTCGCAGCATCTGAATCTCCCGATCTGAGAGGGTCTGAATGGGAGTGACGACGATGGACTCACCGGTATGAATCCCCATGGGGTCCATGTTCTCCATGTTGCAAATGGTGATGCATGTATTGTTCGAGTCCCTCATCACCTCATACTCCAGCTCCGTCCAGCCTCCCAGGCTCTCCTCAAGCAGAACCTGGCTGATGCGAGACCTCTTGAGGCCCAGCTCGCAGATGGATAAAAGCTCTTCACGGGTCCTGGCGACGCCTCCACCCGACCCACCCAGAGTGTACGCGGGGCGGACGACGAGAGGCAGTCCAATCTCCTCCATGACCTGCAGGGCTTCTTCCAGGGTGTTTACCGCTTTGCTCCTTGGAACCGGCTCGCCAACCCTCTGCATGGCCTTTTTGAACAGGTCGCGATCCTCAGCCTCCTGAATGGCCTTGACGGAGGTGCCCAGCACCTCGACATGGAACTTTTCCAGCACGCCCATGTCGGCCAGCTCAGAGGTGATGTTCAGGCCGGTCTGGCCTCCGATGCCGGCAATGATTCCGTCCGGCCTCTCCTTCTCGATGATCTTGGCGACGATCTCCGGGACGAGAGGCTCAATGTAGATCTTATCCGCAGTGTTCGGATCGGTCATGATGGTGGCCGGATTGGAGTTGACCAGCACGACCTCGATTCCCTCTTCGCGCAGAGACTTGCACGCCTGAGATCCGGAGAAATCAAACTCCGCCGCCTGGCCGATCTGAATGGGGCCCGAACCGATGAGCAGAACCTTATGAATATCATTTCTCTTTGGCATCTCTACCGCCTCCCTGCTTTGCCTTTGACGCCATTCATTATCTTCTGGACGGCTCCAAAGAACGGATCCTCAGTGCAGAGCGGTCCTGGGTGGGCCTCAGGGTGATACTGAACTGCCAAAACATCGAGCCTGTCGCTCTTTATGCCCTCGACGGTGCCATCGTTGGCATTCAGCTGGGTGATCTCTAGATCCGTGCCCTCCACGGAACTTGGCCGGACTGCGAAATTGTGGTTCTGAGAGGTGATGTAAACGATCTTCTTTTCCAGGTCTTTGACCGGCTGATTGCCGCCATGATGCCCGAACTTGAGCTTGAAGGTCTGGGCACTCATCGCAAGGGAGATGATCTGATGGCCCAGGCATATTCCAAAGACAGGGACCTGCCCGACAAAATGCTTGACCGCGGAGATGGCCTCGTAAGCCCTCTCCGGATCGCCGGGACCGTTGGAGACAAAGAGAGCCTGCGGCTCTGTGGCCTCTATCTGAGAGATATCGGCATGCGCAGGAAGCACGGTTATGTCAAATCCGCGGCAAGAAAGGCTTTTTAAGATGTTCCTCTTGATTCCCAGGTCCAATACCGTTATGCAAGGCCCGCGGCCCTCGATCCGGTAAGGTGACTTGCAAGTTACATCCCCCAAGAGGTCCCTCTCGGAAATATCTGCCTGAGAGCGGGCCATCGCCACCACATCCAGGTCCTGAACGTCTTTTCTCTCGCCTACGGCAAGAGTTGCCCTCATCACGCCCTGCTCCCTCACCTTCAGGGTAAGCATGCGGGTATCCACATCGCACAGGCCGGGCTTGCCCTCATCGATGAGGAAGCGGTTGAGAGTTCTAGACTGTCGATAGTGCGTCGGACGATCCCAGTACTCCCGGCTGACCATGGCCTGCGGCCACATTCTGTCTGATTGAACATCATCGCCGCTTACGCCGTAGTTGCCCTGCAGCGGATATGTGAACATGAGCATCTGTCCGTGGTAAGAGGGGTCCGTCAACGCCTCCTCATATCCGGACATAACGGTAGTAAAGACCAGTTCACCCGAGACCGTGCCGGGCGCACCAAAACCGGTACCTTCCACCCTTGTACCGTCTTCTAACCCTAAGACCCCAATCATAGTATCGGCAACTCAAGAAGCTAGGTCACCTAAATACATTTCGATATCACCATCTTTTTTAAGCTGGAGACCCATCCGGCAGGCATGGAAGTTAAAGTGGAGACAACAAAGAGCCCCGATTTCGAGCAGATCTATGCCATAGGCGCTATCGGAGGCCATAGCCCTTACGATTTTCGCATTGCCTTCTACAACGACTCGCCAAAGACGATAGTCGAAGACGGCAGGAGCATAACCGTCATGGAGAGAAAGATAGACACGGAGATCATTCTCTCGCCCCTGGCCGCCAAGGAGCTATCTAACTGGCTGGCTGAGCATGTCAAAGACTACGAGAAGGTCTTCGGAGAGATCAAGAGGCCGGGATCAGGAGGCCAAAGCCCTGCCGATCCCAAGAAGGTCAGCGAATCAGCTGCGATCCAGGGATACATGTGAGGCGGCGATGAACAGCAAAGAGAAGACGCTTCTCAGCAGGGGCATCGATAAGGTCAGACAGAAGAAATATGAGGAAGCTTTGGAGGTCTTCGAGCGCCTTCTGGCCGATAACCAGGAGATCTCGGAGGCCTGGAACAACCGTGGCGTGGCCCTCTTCGGCCTCGGTCGCATCGATCAGTCCCAGGAAAGCTATGAGAGATGCCTGGCCATCGATCCCGAGAATCTGGACGCCCTCAGGAATAAGGCCTTTCTGCTGAGAAGCCAAAAGAGGCTGGAAGAAGCGCTTTCTGTTTATGACACCGTTCTGCAAAAAGGAGGCGATGCCTATGACCTGGAAGC
Organism: Methanothrix sp.; assembly: GCA_035403205.1. Taxonomy (GTDB): domain Archaea; phylum Halobacteriota; class Methanosarcinia; order Methanotrichales; family Methanotrichaceae; genus Methanothrix. The sequence continues at coordinate 3,895 of DAONES010000087.1, forward strand.
CGCTGCGGTGGTGCTTACTGCCTTAGGGCGCCTGGTAGAGGCATTGAGCTGTCTGTACCTGGCCAGGGATGCGATGCCTTTGCAGCGCCTGGAAGAGGAGATCGAGATGATAAAGAGGCTGATGGAAGAGAGGGGCATCCCCATTCCTGAGAGGGTTTCCGGGCAGGAGCCAGAGATGGACATTCAGGGGAAAGAATGATATCATCAAAAAAGAAATAATACTGCCAAACTGCGGGTGAAAGGTCATGAAAGGCTTCATTATGATAAACGTTGAGCCAGGAACAGAGAAAGCAGTACACGATTGCCTGCAAGCAATCAAAGGCATTCGAGAGGTCGTGCCGGTCTACGGTGAGAGGGACTTCATTGCCATCGCCGAGGTGGAGAGCATATCCGATCTGAACCGGGTCGTCCTGAGCGCGAGAGAGATCAATGGGGTTACATATACTCAGACAATACTTGGCATGGAGCTGAAATTCTAGAGATCAATGCCCGCACTCAAAGATTTCGGCTCGCATTTCGGCTCGCTTGCCCCTCACTACCTGGCAGTATTCGTCGCCGTCCTGGGATTCTCCCTGGTTGCGCCATTCTTTCCTTACTACGCCATGAATCTGGGCGCGTCATACACAATGCTCGGATTCATCGTCTCGGTCTATGGTGCGGTGCAACTGCTAACCCAGGTGCCCATAGGCCGCCTATCCGACAGGATGGGGCGAAAGAAGATCCTGCTTTGCGGCCTGGCAACATTCTCATTTCTGCCTCTCTTTTATATCTATGCCCAGAGCGCTACGACCCTTCTCTTCATCAGGGCTTTTGGAGGGATTGGAGCTTCAGCGGTCTGGCCCATCGCCATGGCTCTTATCATCGACCAGGCAAAACCGGAAAACAGAGGCGCAGCCATGGGCCACTACAATGCTGCATTCTTCTCGGCGCTGGCTTTCGGCCCGCTCATAGGAGGAATGCTCTACGATCATTTCGGCATATATGCTCCTTTTTATCTCTGGGCCATCCTAGGAGCGGCTTCTTTTCTTGTCGTCTACTTCAGAGTTCATGAGCCTGAGCAGATGAGCATAACCGTAGGAAAGCTTCCCTCTCCGGGAAAGGACAGGCTGATAAAGCCCGGCTACGCACTCACATTTCTGGCCTGCTCTTCTGTGGTCCTCTGGGCGGGAGTCGTGGGCGGCTTCAATTTCACCATGCTTCCGAGCATTGCAGCCGGCCTGGGCTTCAATGCGACTTACGTGGGCATAATCTACCTGGTTTATGGTGCAAGCACAGCGCTCTTCAATATCTACTTTGGCCGCCAGGCAGACAAAGGAGCCAAGAAGAAGCTCATCTTCACCGGCTGCCTGCTGGGAGCATGCAGCTTTGCCGCTCTGCCTCTGGCAGAGTCCATGAAGGCAGTCACAATTCTTTTTGCGGGTCTCGGAATGGGCCTCGGCATGGCAAACCCGGCAGCAGCAGCGCTAATCGCCGATAAGACCAGCCCCTCCCGGAGAGGAGAGGTCTACGGCATATTCAATACCGCTCGCATGAGCGGAGTGGTGATCGGGCCGCTTATCGCCGGATTGACTGCGGATCTGCATGGAGTCGCGGGCTCAGTCAGAGCGTTCACAATGCTGGCAGTGGCAATTACCCTGCTTACCCTATTCGTCCGGGAATCCCGCGATGCAAAGGAAAATAAACATGATGCAAGCTAAATAGAGAGGAAAAAATTAAGGAATAGAAGCGGCTTTTGCCGCTCGACCTTCTCTAGAGCACTCCCGGAGTATTCAAGGAGTTCCAGGAACCCTGCGAGCCGATCCTCAGCGAGGATTTGCTCTGGGCATATTTCAGGTTATCCTCCAGGTGACCGCCGAATGTTACCTGGGCTGGAGGCATGGCCCCCGGAACCTTGCTGCCGATCTGAATGGTATTGGTGCTGTTGGTCAGCTTAACCGGAATCGCATTGGTATAGAAACTCTGGCCGAGGAGCGGGAAATAGGGTGAGTCAACAATCTCCATAATAGACATATCAGCCGCTTTGAAGGATACGACCTTTGCCGGATAGTTCATCTGGAAGAACATGGGGTCATCATAAAGCCACATCGTTGCCAGGCCAGAACCGGCCAGCATCAAGAGAACAGCTAGCGCTATGATATATTTCATCATAATTTCCACCCTGACATTCGTTGGATTTAAACCTATTGGAAAAAGAGAATAGACGGGCGAGAAAAAGCGGCCCGTCTCAGGAGTATCCGTCTTGATCATGCCCCGCGATTCATTTGAGGGGTTTTTTCATTTTCTCATCTCTTTACAACAACCACCTTGCTAACCACCTTGCTGCTCACCACCTGGCTAAAGAGCTGATAGTCCTGACCGATTAGGCTGTCATATCCCGTCTCCGGGTTGTGCTTTCCGTCACGGGCATAGACAAAGACCTTGTAGCTTCCGGCATTGATTGGCGCACTGATCCAGGTCCACTGATTCTTTGTCGACCAGTCCTGCACTATCTTCCAGGCACCGGCAGTCGACGGGCCCTTCAGCCAGAACCGGTAGAGCACCGGTTCTTTGTTGGCATCGGTGGCAGTTGCCGTCCAGACAATTTTCGTTCCTGCGCTCTGCGGGCTCTTCTTGTCGGACACAAGGGCCGTCAGCTGAGGCGGCACATTGGGAGTGAGCTGATAGGTAGAGCCCAGGGCTCCATCGTAAGCGGTTTCTGGACTGTGCTTTCCGTCTCGGACATAGACAAAGACCTTGTAGTCACCGCTATCGTACCCGGAGCTGGTCCAGGTCCACTGGTTCTTTGCCGACCAGTCCTGGACCACCTTCCAGGCACCGGCAGTCGACGGGCCCTTCAGCCAGAACCGGTAGAGCACCGGTTCTTTGTTGGCATCGGTGGCGGTTGCCGTCCAGACCACCTTCGTTCCCGCGCTCTGCGGGCTCTTCTTATCCGGGATCAGTGCAGTCAGCTTGGGCGGCGAATTGACTGTGAGCAGATAAGATGCTCCCAGGGAGCTATCGTATCCGGTTGCAGGGTTATGCCTTCCGTCCCGGACATAGACATAGACCGTGTAGGCCCCGCTATCATGCCCGGAGCTGGTCCAGGTCCACTGGTTCTTTGTCGACCAGTCCTGGACCACCTTCCAGGCACCGGCAGTCGACGGGCCATTCAGCCAGAATTTGTAGAGTACCGGCTCTCTGTCCGGATCCGCGGCGATTGCCGTCCAGCTTATGGGCGTTCCTGCCGCCTGAGAACTGGGTTTATCAGGCGTCAATGAGACGAGGCTGGGAGGCATATTCGGCCGGAGCACAGTGAACAGTGCCCCGGCATCGTCATCCCATCCAGACGGGCTGGAGTGCAGGCCGTCTCTTGCCTGTACGATAATCTCGCTCGTTCCTGCATCAGTTGGCGACGTGGGCCAGGCCCAGGTCGGGTCGGTCGACCAATCCCTCACCAGCCTCCAGGCTCCTCCGGTGGACGCACCCTTCAGCCAGTACCGGTAGAACACGGGGTTTCCTTCCGGATCCATGGCAGTTGCCTTCCACCACACCGTAGCACCTATGGGCTGGGGGCTGGGCATATTGCTTGCCAGACCGGTGATCACAGGCGGCAGATTGGGGCTGACGATAACAAAGGATGCTATATCGTAGTCATCCGAGCCTCCGGGCCCGGCATGACTGCCGTCCCTAACTGCCACCAGCACCTCGCTGCGGCCTACATCCATGGGGTTAGTCCTCCAGATCCAGCGGTTGTTCCTACCCCAGCCGGTCTGATCCATCCAGAATCCGTTGGTCGACGGCCCGCGCAGGTAGAACTTGTACT
>DAONES010000088.1:0-7471 GCA_035403205.1 Methanothrix sp.
AATAATATTTAATGGGGTGAAATTATAGGATATTAGACGGAGCTAAACACGTACGCGGAATCAAATCCGCATAGGGTCAGGCGATTGGAGCATGGTTCGTATTTTACCTTCTTTGCATCTTCCTGATCCAAACAGAAGGAGCCCTTAGGGCAGCTCGAATTGATGCAGTACTTGGGCAAGATAGAGTCATTTATTGCAGATTGCTCCACTCCGCAGGGATTGGCCCTGTCTATTTGATAATTTCCTTCTCCGAAAATAATATTGGCTTTTTCTTCGCTCAAGCACGGACAGCTCTCTTCATTGGTCTGGGAGAAGGCGCTGCTGGAGAGGAGGACAAATATCGTTAAAGTAACCACAGCGGAAGCAATTATAATTGGACCCTTAAGCTGCATATTGCCAATCCTCATGAATTATCGTGATGCTAATTGATTGAGATAATCCGCATTTGTCGAATAAATAGTTTATCAGATCCGATTTGGTCAAATCGCGCTTCTGCGCTGCGAATCGATGATGGCAGACGCTGCCCGAGGTGCGGCTGCCCGGGCGCTTTTCGCCGTCCGCCATAGTCGCCAGGCGTTCTGACCGGTGGTCGATCAGCCGACCACCCGGCACGCATCAGAGGTTCAGCCCGGGGCCGGCAAGCTCGCCGTCCAGGATGTGTTAGTCGGCGCGGCGGACCGCACAGGCGCGCGCCCTGGCGAGGGCAGTCGCGGGGGGCGGGGATGTGCTTGAGTCTCAGCGGCCCGCCTGGCGGGACCGGGATCATGGGCGCATCGGGGGTGAGGATCGGGCATCTGCGGGCGGATGGTGGGCTGAAAGGTATCGATCTTGGACGGGAAGATCAATGGAATAGGAGACGTGATAATTGTACTCCTTGATAGATTCCATGATGCAGCGGATCATGTGAGAACTAGAGCGAAACATATAACATCACTTGGCTTTTGCCTCCCTCCTTCTAATTGTACACAAAGAATGACTTATAGCCTAACTCATCCATCATCTTGCCCGCGTGCGCCAGTTAAAAGGAGGGAGACAATAAGCAGGAGTGTAGGGCTTGAATACTGGCCAAGCCCACAACTCCATATCTCCATGATATGCTGTGCTCCTGTAATTCCTTATTGCATATTAAAAAGATCTGGGGTAGGCTTCAATTCCCCATTTCGTATTCCTTTTCCTTCGGATCGAACTTTATGGCTCGGTCGTACACGATCTCTGGGTAAGCTGGACCTATCTTTGTAGTTCTTTCCAGGTATAGCCTCCAAGCAATGTAGAGCGGCTGATTCGCCCCAATTCCATAGCCACCAGGACCATATGGAAGCTCATAGCAGTGAGGATCGCCTTCACAGTTCCTGGCGATCTTGTAGACGTAAAGATATTTCGCATTAGGATTGCCAGGAAGGTACTCTCCTGCAGTTCCAGCGAGCTCTGGGTCATGGACTGCTCCAACTCCATTCCAAATATCTGCACCATAGGGAGCGAAATTCAAGTAAGAGCACTTTCCTGTGGCTACATGGTTAACCCCGTAAACAATAATGAACTCATTGGAATCATTGCCAAGAGTAATTGGCGGAGTTCGTGAGAAATTGTAGTACTGCAGAAGACTACTGAAAGGTGGCATCGGAGAAGTGACAGGTTGATTTGCAGTCCATAGATAGCAGCAATCGTTGTTAGGACCCCAAGTATTAATGCCAGTCTGAAGACCAGTATATTGTTCTGTGAACCACCTGCTAGTTGGAAGCTCTGTGGCATTCAATGCATTGTATTTAGTAAGGATAGCTTGCCGTAATTTATTTAGATCATTTAATAGACTAAACTCGGTTGTTCCCGTTCCACGTACTCTTAGCTCTGTCACATTAAAAGGATCCAATTGTTCAGATACATTGGGAGTAATCCTGAGGATAGTCGCAGGTACTCTATTAATGTAGGCTTCGCCCGCTTGCTGGTCCTGGAATAGAGCTGGACGGATGAATAGGGTAAATGTATCGGAATCATTCTCTAAGCCCATGTTCAGCATAGGCGAGGGTATCACTTGAGTATTGGTTATGTTATCCGGATATCCAACTGATTGAGCAGCAGCTCTGATACGGCGATCGATACCCTTATCGGCAGTGGCAATTATGACTGTATTTTGATTGAAAGGATTTCCAGGCAGTCCATCAGGTGTTCCTTCCGTTTTGATGACTAAATTATTCAAGGGGTCACCCAAACAGGTCCAGATCCATCGGGTCTCGTTTCGGAATGCAGTAAACAGCATTTCTGCATCGTAGCAGAAGTATTTGCACTCAGGTGGAGTTCGCCCTACGAAAACAATAGCTTCATCTGGACCGAGATTCCAGAATGCTGATATGTTTTTGCTGATTCCAAGCGAAGTTGCTATCTTAGCAAACAGCTCAGGTACCTTGTGATCTGGAGCTGGTGGAACAAAATATGTCAAATATTTTGTTGAGGGATTATTTCCAAGTGCGCAAGGCAGCAACCCCAAATTGTATACTTTTATTGCATCAAAAAAACCTATTCCGCCTTGTTGCACGGTGAATCCATCCTGTTCCAAGGCTTGTTTAAAAGCATCCACATCATCGATATCAGCATTTACTGCAAGTCCTGTTCCGATCGAGATGGTGACCAAGATTAATACTACTATATATTTTTCCATATGAGATTCTCCATTATAATCAATTATAATCTGCATCCTATTTAAGACGTTATCTCAGGAGTTGCACGGATAAGATTCCACGTTGCTGATAAGCTCTTCCTTTGCAGTTGGGTGTCTTGCTTACAGATTTAAATAAAATTGACGAGAATTATTACTAATCCTCGATCAATATATTATAGCATAAGAAGAAATCTGTACTTTTGATTATAAACAGGAAAAAAGCAGCTACACCATCTCAGCTAGGTCAATGGAAGCTATCCAAAGACACAAAGAACTGACAACAACATGATCAAAATAGATATATGGACGAGATGTTCTATTTCAGCCATTATTCCGTCCATATGATCTCAACACATATCGCTGCAAAATGCTATACCACACAATTTGAACCGGCTTGGGATGTGCAGATGTTGCACGGAGCGGAAATTTCCTCCATTCCGCCATTCATAAAGACGGGTATTGCTATATTGTATTCAATTGTCGCCCGTAGCTTCTCTATTTCAAGCGGCTTGATCAAGAAATCATCGACGCCCGCCTCAAGACAAGCATCAAAGCAGACAGCTTGCGCAGTAGCAGCTATGATCTTTGGTCCATTACTCCATCGCTGTCGTATGATTCTTGTTGCTTCTATTCCATCCATCACTGGCATCTGGATGTCCATAAGTATGGCATCATAGGCGTGGTGTTCCAGAGCTTCAATCGCCTCGATGCCATTTGCAGCAAGGCCCACATGGTGACCGAGTTTCCCCAACAAAAGCGATGCCACCTTCCGATTAACCTCGATATCATCCACAACCAAGACGCTTAATGACATATTTTCCCACTCCATTCCACCAATAGAATTAATTGTATAAGAATCCTTTGGCTGTAATATTTTAAAGACAAAGCAAACTGAAATTGAATAAGATAGATAAGAGTTATTAATATTGTTTTTGCCAAACAGCTATGAAAGCCCCATTTTATATCTGTGTTTATATTATAATATTTTTTAATATGTAGTAAATAATTATAAAGATATTTGTTATTTTGATAGTACTACATGTACTAGCGCTAATATAGCAATCAAAAATCCTAACTAACTTGCTTTACAAAGGAAGAAATACATTAAAGCAGTTCCCAGGGGTCTATGTACCTATGATCAAAGCCATGCCTGAGAATCATATGCATCTCCCACCGCCAAATCAATATTGAAGATGAGCTGCTCTAATGCATCCAAGACGGGGAAAAGCGATATGCCTAAATCTGGAGGCGATCAGGATCAGCCCGCCCGGGCCAGGGAATCCCGACTCTCTGCCCGATCTGAGCCTTTGCCGCTTATGACCACTGTGCCCACAATCTCAAAGCCGGGGGTTATGTGGAAAAAGAGATGTTCCAACTAGGATTCTATCACAGAAGGCCCCTATTTGCTCCGCATTCATTCTTTTCCTGGGAATCATCAAGACTTGATATCCATCGTCGTTAAGCCTAGTAGTTAAATCATGGAGCATGCTCATGGCCATATCGAATTTGAAAGAATCCGGAATCTTCAAAACGACCACTTTTTTAGAAGGAATTACGGCATCCACAACATAACCCCATCTAGTTGGGCGGTGTGTCAATACAACAATATCTCTTCTTTTTAGTTCCGAGATTATCCCCTCAAACTTCACCAATTCCTCATTTTTTAATTGCATAGTTTTAATTCCTCCAATAATCGAATAACTAGCGATTGATGTTACATAAGCAACAACAGATCGCCATCGAGCAAGGTTTCTATAATTTCTAGAAAAGACAGATAAAACGCGCCTAGATCTAGACCTTAGAGAGATTGACTTGTGTCGCTTCATGCTTGCGATTCACGACCGTGTATTACCACGAGATCCCCTGCAAATTACTTTGCCAATTACTGCACGCAACTCCTTCATCCTGCTGAGTTTTCTCTCAGGCTCGTAGCCGAATGCGCTGCCATTAAGGCGCACATCTCCCCTAACAAGGAAGCAATTCTTGCATGCAGTCCTTGGAAAGACAAATAATTCCTTGCCATCAGAGCGTTACTGGATACGCTTTGGCCCACAGTTCGCCCGCCAATCCTTGAATGAATCAGTAAATTCTTTATATTAACATCATTGATAGATATAGTTTGTGGCCGATTCACAATTAGGCCGACCCTACGATGGTGATCCGCCTGGGCAGCATTTTCTTGGGCTAGGCGCAGACCTCGGGCATGGTTGATATGGGCTAGACGACTGAGTACCATGCGTCTTAATTGATAACTCTGTTTCCTTAGACCAGCAATGCGAAATCCAACTACGTAACTCATATTGTGGTAGAGAGGTTAAAATGGCAAATTGCGCTTTTTGCGACTATTCGGATGCATTGGGACGATTTGTCTTCCCTGGTGCTTGGATATGCAGTTCCTCCATAGATCGTCTTGAAGAGCCGTTGGACTGGAATCCGGTTGGCTGCTGCACTTGAGCGGCAATGGATAATCAGGGTTGAGCAGGACTGGAAAAAGCCGCCTCCGCCCATATTGCAGCGGATCGGCTATATATAGCTCTCACGGCAATAGGGTACTATGAGCAAGAAGAAAGGTGCAAAAGGAATGCCCAGCGACGGACCGGGCAAGCACGATCCCGCAAGACCTGAGAAGAGCAGTAAAGTGGATTCTGGTTTTGACAAAAAGACACGCAGCAAAGGATATGAGGGACCCAGAAAGAGTAAGCTTTGAACGGATTATCGCGGGCGGATCAAGAAGGTGAGACAAAATTCTCTGGTCATGGCTTTAAAGAAGCCTGAGAAATGGCTTCAGACGTTCTCCTTTTATCGACTCACATCCTATATTTGCATTTTCTAGATGCGCTGGAAGGACGATAATAGAGCACCGGCCCCTGGCAAGACATCGATTTATAATTCTCTTTGCTAATCAATGCTGCCGGGGAGCTTTGGAAAGGATAAAGCCATGAGCCGATAAAGGATTAGAAATTTGCAGGGCAGGATGGTGCCCTGCATATCAATTGCGAATTCGATTCGGACAAAACAGATATTTCGGTTTAGTATCTTCTCGGGGCCCTGGCAGGCTTGTGCTTCTGGTAGCACTCACTGCAGTAAACCGGTCTGGATCCATCAGGCTTGAAAGGGACCTGGGTCTGCTTGCCGCATTCGGAGCAGGTTACATCAGTCATTTCTCTGGGGCCACTATTGTAGCTATTTCTGAAGCTACCGCTGTTGTCGTATTTTCTCTCAAACATTTGATTCACTTACCTTGTTATCGATTCAAAGAACCGATTGTGCTACAAAAAACATCTCTACAAATCTCTTTGAATCGACGCAAAATGTAACAGGCTACCATCTGCTTCTTTGCTTATATACCTGTTGGTCAAAAACAAACAGCTGGTCGATAGTCTCTGAGCCACACCGAGATAGTGCGACTTAATAATAATTGATTCTATTGCGGCTGATAGCAAGAGCGGTCAGTCAAGCCTGCCGCTATTCAATTAGGTGGAATTGCCCAGAGAGTCATCGAAGTAGGCAGAGCTGATTCTGGAATGCCGCGGAGTTAGCTCTTTCCGGAAAGAAAGAACCATCAAAATCTTGGCACTAGCATTGAGCTAGTGCTTTTTCTTCGCTCTGGAGAAGATCAGCCTCTAGAGCTTGACTATACAAAATCGGCAAACTACGATCTATCGCCGCTATTTCATCGGCCGCGGCGGCAATAAGGTTCAGAAGCTCTGTGCGCCGTGATCTTGCTATATCAAAGTTGTTTCTCATGTTTTTCCTTTAAGCAATGCCACTCAAAATCGACACTGAATAACATGACTGCAATGCATAATGACAATAAAAACTTGTCGCCCCTGGCAAGGGCAGGCTCCGGTCCAGTCCGGACACGGGGTGCACTTGAGTCTCAGCGGCTCGCCTGGCAGGACCGGGACCATGGCACTGGTCTATCTGGAGCATTCCATTCAGGATGCCAGTCATCACCCAGCTATCCATGAAGCCCGGCGAAATAAGGTTGATAGAAAGGTTGGTGGCAGTTCCAGGAATAACTGCCTGTCATTAATGCCTACGCAAGGCCAGATTCTCTTCTTCTATCCCCGTTCCAGGAGGTCTTTCCACACCGGCCCATTCTTGCAGAAAGAAGCCATATCGAGGTCGTCCTGCCGCTCGATGCCATTAATGCCGCATTTGCCCGCGAGAAGTCCATCCGCCACGGCCACCCCACAAAGCTGCACCGCCGGTGGACACGTCGCCCGCTGGCAGCCTGCATGGTGGTGGTGAAAAGCGATATTTTTGAATCCGGGGGCGATTAGGAACAGCGTATCCCGGTCAGAGAAGCCCGGCCCTCTGCCCGAGGGCGAGCCGATCTGCGCTTTTGCCGCTTCTCTCCACAGTGCCCACAACCACCTGGCCGGGGATGAGGGGCAGCCCGGGGCTGGCAGGCTCGCCCCCGCCCCAGGATGTGCTGCTCGGCGCGGCAGACTGCACGGGCACGCGCCCTGGCGAGCGCGGATGCGGTCCGGGCGCGGGGGGGCGTGCCCGAGCGTCAGAGGCGCGCCTGGAGGGAGCGGGACCAGGTGGCGCAGCGGGGGTGGGGATCGGGCATCTGCGAGCGAGTGGGGAAGATGAAAGGTGTTAATCTTTGCCGGAAAGAGAAATGTAATAACTGGGAAGTTTATGGCAGCAAGATTAGCGAGTTATCCGCACACATTCCTCACATAAGATCTTTCTATTCGTTCAGAACGTTCTTAATGAGATTATCTATATCCGCTTTCCTTTGCGGGTTTAAAGAAACATGCAGCCCGTAGCAAGTTTGTTTGGGGATCAAGAGCCCTTCTGAAATAA
>DAONES010000089.1:0-7310 GCA_035403205.1 Methanothrix sp.
TTGGCTTTGAATTGCTGACCGGACTTCAGTCCATAGGGATCCGTCTCGGGAACGACCTCCAGACCGGTTCCGCTCGACCAGCCAAAGCCCTGGCCGGACTGGACAGGCAAAAGCGCCCGGCCATACTTCTCCACCAGGCTCCGGCTTCCGGATGAGCCAAACCATGAGGGATCGAAAAATGTGCTGTCCATCTGCACGTCCATGATATAGCAGCCAGCCGCCGGGAAGGCGACATCGCCCTTAAGCCCACCTTGGAAAGGCTGCATTGACAGCTCCTCCGGCTGGCCTGAGGGAGAGACGATCCTGGCAACCGGCAGAGCGTCAAGCTCCTGATCGGCTGAGCCGCCGTGGCCGTAGGCTATCCAGAACTCTGCGTTTGCATCCGTGGATAGGTCTCTGGGAAACTCGACATAAAGAGAGTGAGCAGAGGCATCCGATATCAAGATCAAACCCATCAGCAACAACATGCTTATTCTATTCATATTTGATCACTCATTATTGCTATTTAGTATTAAAAATCTATGATTGGAGGGTTAACTATGATTGGAGGATTAATGCCTCTTATCACGGGATCGACATCAACGTTGATTTCGGCCTCGCCACCTCCATAGCCATGCCACCGGAACGGCAGCAACGGCCAGGGCGGCTGATGCCACGATTGGCCCGCTGCCATCGTTTATGCTCAATTCGACCACCTCTTCATGACCATCTCCAGAGACGACAAACCTCCAGTCGCCGGTTCCTCTTCCCGGCAGAGCCAAGCGGAAGAATCCCGTTGAGTCAGTCTGATTCTCGCTATAGAGAACGCCGTTTCTAAAGACCAGGACTGATGCCTGCGCTGCCGGCTCGCCATCATCATAAATCGCCGACAAGCCGATGGTCATGCTCTGGCCCAGGAACATCCTGTGCCCACTGGCAGTCATGCTGCCTGCAATCAAGAGCAAAATCAGAGCCAGCAAAATGATTGGCCTCAATTTCATCACCATTGGGAAAAAAGGAAGGTCACCAACGGTGACTACTTCCTGACATAGACCGAGAGAATGGTGGAGTACCTGGTGGTATTGAATGGCACAACGTCCCCGGTCTTGAATACCTTGCTGCTGGAATCGTAGGTTGCGGTCCAGTTTCCATCACCCTTGATATCATAGTAGCAGGTAAGAAGCCACATGCCGGTCTGGTTGAAGTTGATCACAAAGCTGTCCTTGTCTTTGGTGAACCCCTTCTGTACCTTGGTCGCGGTCATCTGCGGGTATGCAGAGTAGGAGGCATTGACCGCCTTATCGTTGTATTTGACGGCAAATGTGACGTTCTCCTTGTTCTTGATCTGGTTGAGGGCTTTGTCCGAAGAGATCTCTACCGGCAGGCCGGATTTAAAGGCTGCTGAGCTGTCGTTTCCGGCGTGAATGACCGCTTCAGCTGCGCTGTAGGTCAGGCGCAGGGTGGTGTTGCTGTAGGACGGTGCGCGAGGAGCGACAAAGACGTAATTGCCCGGCCAGTATGGGACAATGGAGCAGAGGCCGTAATTTCCAGTCCAGCCGTATCCTGCAATCCATTTTCCTTCAACTTTGTTCATATTGAGCATGATCTTCTGGCCGTCGGGCGTCATCAGATAGGGATCGCCCATGACAGGCAGAGCAAAGTTGGCCGGGTCATTGGCATGTCCGTAGATTACATAGGCATCCTGGCCTTCACCGACTTCGACCTGATCCTTTAATTCTACCCAGACGCCGTGGGCGCTGGCATTCATGGTTACTGCTCCTACGAGGAGCAAAAACAATACTAACTCATTTTTCGTGCTAATCACCAGAATTATAGTATTACTAGATGCTATATAAATATTTCTAAGTATTATGAATTTACACTCGTTAATTTTGATTTTTCCCACCCCCAAAAGCTTTAAATCAATCAATTATGTTTTTCATCCAATTAACTTTAATTGAGATGGAGAACGTGAATACTACCGCGAAGTTGATCCTATTGTCGCTGGTTATTCTGCCAATGCTATCCACTCTGGCCCTGGCAGAGGAAAATTCGACCGGCGCTTTGACCGTTGTCGATGACCTCGGGCGAGCCGTAAGCGTGGCCCAAATTCCCCAGAGGATTGTATCGCTCTCCCCGTCCAACACGGAGATCCTCTTCGCCCTGGGCCTGGGAGATAAAGTTGTGGGCGCGACAAAGTACTGCAATTATCCGCCTCAGGTAAAAGAGCTGGAGGACGCAGGGAAGATTGTGATCGTGGGCGGATATGTCGATCCGGATATCGAGACGATCCTATCTCTGCATCCCGATCTGGTCCTGGCCAGCCGAACGCGCAGCACCGAGGCGGTCTCCCTGTTAGACAAGGAGGGCACTGCAACTTTTGTCACCGATCCCAAAAACCTCACAGATATAATTCGATCCATTGAAAGTATCGGTAAGATCACCGGGAGCGAAGCAGAGGCATCCAGGCTCTGCGATCAGATGCAATCTCGAATCGACGCCGTTTCCGAAAAGACCTCATCGCTTTCGAAAATGCGGGTCCTTTATATCGTCTGGCACGATCCGGTCAAGACCGCAGGCGCTGGAGCCTTCGAGGATGAGCTCATCGAGAAGGCAGGCGGTGTGAACATCTTTCACGATCTGTCCAGCTACGCTCAGGTGGATCCAGAGGCCATAGCGGTGCGCAATCCTGAGGTAATAATCGCCTGCTCAGGAATGGGAAGCGGAGCGGATGGCCCTACCCAATGGGCCAAGACCGAAAAGGGCTTGAACCAGACCGATGCTCGCAAGAACGGCAGGATCTATCAGGCGGAAGGTGACATCATTACCCGTGCCGGCCCCAGGATTGTTGACGGCCTGGAGATGGTCGCCAAGTTCATTCATCCCGAGGCGTTCTAAGCCTGAGCCATTTCCATTTATCCAGGAAAACCAATGGCCGCCTGCAAAAGGATTGATCTGTTAGAGCAGTATCGTCAAGCCGCAAGACGAAAGATGCTCTTCTTTTTGGTCCTGACGATGGTGATAGCTCTCCTTGCGGGCGCGGCAGCCATCCTCGGCGAGGCGAATCTAGGCATATCGGACGTTTCCTGCTGCATTCTGGCAAGATTCTTTCCCGGACACTATCATACCACCGCTTTTACGGATATGATCGTCTGGGATCTGCGGCTGCACAGGATCCTGATGGGAATTGTCGCCGGAGCGGGCCTGGGCGTCTCCGGGGCGGTAATGCAGGGAATTCTTAAAAATCCCCTTGCCAGCCCCTTCACGCTGGGCATCTCCTCTGCCGCCAGCTTCGGCGCTGCCCTGGCCATCATCCTGGGAGCAGGCATCGCGGCTGGATCGTGGATGGTCATCGGCAACGCTTTCGCCTTCGCCCTTCTTTCTGCCCTTGCCGTTTACCTGCTGGCCAAGTACAAAGGAATCTCTTCTGAAACCATGATCCTGGCAGGCATTGCCATCATGTACCTCTTCTCCGCCATGACATCCTTTTTGCAGTACGCCGGACACTCAGATCAGGTGCACGAGGTGGTCTTCTGGATGATGGGCTCGCTGGGCCGCTCATCCTGGGATAGGGTAGCGATGCTCCTGGCCATTTTCGTCATCTGTATTCCCTACCTAATTTCGAAATCATGGGATCTCAATTCGCTTGCCGCGGGAGACGAGACTGCCCAGAGCCTGGGAGTGAATGTGGAGAAGACGCGGGTGATTTTCATGATGCTCTCCTCGCTCATCACCGCCAGCATCATCTGCTTTACCGGAACCATCGGCTTCATAGACCTGGTAGCGCCTCACATCGCCAGGATGGTCATAGGCGGCGACCATCGCTTTCTCCTGCCGGGATCGGCCCTAGCGGGCGCTTTGCTGCTTTTAGGCGCGGATACCCTGTCAAGAATCATCCTCGCCCCTGCGATTCTGCCTGTGGGGATTATGACCTCTTTTCTGGGAGTTCCATTCTTCGTGTACCTGTTTTTGCAGAGGCGAAGGACATTTTGGTGAGAATCATTAGAATTAAGTATTACCAAAACGCTTATGTTTAAGAAGAATTAACTATATCTTGCGTCAGGTCGATCCGATACACTCCATCTGGGGCGTTAGGCTTGCTCATTTGTGTGCGTACGGTCATCTACCATTGGTCAATAAAAGCCAGCCTGATCTAAAAGCTCATCGCGGGATCGGCCTGACTCTAACTCCTGGTGCAGATCCATTCTTTCATCCCGTCATTTTGGAGAGAGGCATTGTATTGGCGCGGACATAATTCACCAGCTTTATTAGCAATAATATCGAAAGATTTATTACTTAATAAGATCCAAATACTTTAAATTAGCAATACGAGGTTCGAGCAATGCCGGAAATTGATAGATCACCAATGAGCAGGGTAGTAGTATCGGACGCCGCAGCACCATTCATCGCTCGCGGAGGCAGACTGTTCTCAAAACAGGTGTTGGAATCCGATCCGGGAATTGAGGATGGAGAAGAAGTCCTCGTGGTGGATAGAAAGAACAAACCGCTTGGCATAGTCCAAATATACCACTGAAAAGATCCGGATCGAAAAAAAAGGATAGGATGAGCCGGCAAATCAATATCACTGCGATCGCTCGCATGGGTTTGCCAGCGCCTCATCAACTTATAAATATTTTCTGATGTATTTCAGGCTATTAATGGCAGCGCCCCTGCCTGCGCTTATTCCCATTCTGTGGCCATGTGTGCGATCGTCATATCCCATTCAAGGATAAAGATAAATCAAATTGCGGCCTGGAAGATGCGGACGGCGTACAGGCCGGGAGGCATCTCTTATGGCTGAGCTGGGTCGGCTAAGGAAGAATGATACTACGGAGATTGTGGTACAAAAGACCGAGTTTAGAGGCTCGGTAGGAATCGATATCCGCGAATATGTGACCAGCGATAGATACACAGGCTGGTCAAAGAATGGGATCCGAATTCCTGTCGAGATGTGGCAGAATTTCAGAGAAATCCTGGAAAGAGTGGATGCTGCAAAGAAGGAATAGCGCGAAAGGATGATTTGAGATTTGAATGGTTATGGCGGCCTCAATTCCCATGCAGGGCCTATCGCGAACCGTCCCGGAGCGGCCATCACAGCCTGCAAAATGAAGGATGCAGGCGGTTGCCGCAACTGAAAAATCCCAAGGGTTGCTTGCCCGGACGGTGGCTCACGACCGACCTTTAGAGAGGCATGCCTGCCAGGAAGTATTTATATAGTGATCACCATCTATTCCCGGTCATTACAATCCTTAAGGAGATTTCAATTTGGCAAAATCCGATATCAAATCTGAGGCGAGTTCAGAAACAAAGGCACAGGCCGAAAAGCCTGCGATGCCTAAGCCGGAGGTTAACATCGGCATGGTGGGCCATGTCGATCACGGCAAAACCACCCTTGTAAAGTCGCTCTCTGGCGTCTGGACCGATCAGCACAGCGAGGAAGTAAAAAGGGGCATCTCCATCCGTCTGGGATACGCTGATGCGACCTTCCGAAAGTGCCCAAGATGTCCGGAGCCGGATGCCTACACGGTAGATGAGAAGTGCTCCCATTGCGGCAGTGAGACGCAGATATTGCGCACCGTTTCCTTCGTAGACTCCCCGGGCCACGAGACTCTCATGGCCACCATGCTCTGTGGAGCGGCTATTATGGACGGAGCGGTGCTTGTCATATCCGCCAATGAGCCCTGTCCCCAGCCCCAGACCAAAGAGCATCTCATGGCCCTCAACATCACAGGCATAGACAAAATCGTGATAGTGCAGAACAAGATCGATCTCATGTCCCGCGAGCAGGTGATGGAGCACTATCGCCAGATCAGGGATTTCGTGAAGGGGACCGTGGCGGAGAATGCGCCCATTGTGCCCATTTCCGCTCAGCAGAATCTCAATGTCGATATGGTCATAGAGGCCATTGAGAAGACCATACCCACACCCGTTCGGGATACCAAGAAGCCGGCTCTTCTGAAGATCGCCCGTTCCTTCGACATCAATCGACCGGGCACAACCCCCGATTCCCTCAAAGGCGGGGTCATCGGCGGCACTCTCAGCCAGGGCATACTGCGGGCCGGCGATAAGATCGAGATCTGTCCGGGCCGCCTGGTGGAATACGAGGGCAGAAAACAATGGGTTCCAATCCAGACCAAGGTGGTAACCCTGCTGGCAGGCAAACAGGTTCAGGAGGAGATCACTCCCGGCGGACTGATGGGCGTGGGCACACTGCTCGACCCGGTCATGACCAAGAGCGATGCGCTCGTTGGACAGGTAGCCGGAGAGCCTGGCAAACTACCGCCGGCAAGGAATGCGTTTACCATGAATATGCGGCTATTGGAGCGCGTGGTGGGAGTCACTGACGAGTCCAGCGTCGAGCCCATCCACTCCAGCGAACCCCTGATGCTCAACGTCGGCACAGCCACAACCGTAGGCGTCGTGACCAGCGCCCGTGAGGGCGGCATCGTCCAGGTGCAGCTCAAGAGGCCGGTCTGCGCTGAGAAAGGCGAACGGGTGGCGGTCAGCAGACGAATCGGGGCCAGATGGCGTCTCATCGGCGTCGGCACCATAACCGAGTAGCATGAAGACGTACATCGACACCAGTACCACTAAGGTCATTCTCGATACCAACGCATTGATGGTGCCCGAGCAGTTTGGAGTGGATATATTCGGCGAGCTTCTCCGCCTGGGATATGCAAAGTGGCTGGTACCGGCCTGTGTGCTGGGAGAGCTCCGCTCTCTGGCCATGCGGGCCGACAAAGGAAAGGATAAGATCGCCGCCCGCGTGGCGCTGGGAATGGCCGTGGGCTGCGAAGCCGTTGGAGTGGACAATCATAACGCCGATCAGGCAATCATTGATCTTGCCTTGGAGACGGGAGCAGCAGTCTTTACCAATGACAAAGCTCTGAAGAAAAGGTTATTTAGTAAAGGCATCACCGTAATATACCTGCGCCAGGGGCAATATCTAGAGGCGTCGAAGAAGGAGTACTAGATGTATAAGATGATGAAGCTGAAGGGTGTGGCCAGGATAGAACCGGACCATCTGGGCGATCCCCTCGAAGCGGCAGTAAATAAATCACTGCGCGATAAATATGAGGCGGTAGTCGACAAGTCACTGGGAACCATCGTGGCCGTGCTCGGAGCGGATGATATTGGAGAAGGACGCATCCTGGCAGGGGATGGGTCCATTTACTACGAAGTCAATTTTGATGCCCTCGTCTTCAAGCCCGAGATGCAGGAGATCGTAGAAGGCGAGGTTGTGGAGATAGTCAAATTCGGAGCTTTTCTATCATTGGGACCATTCGACGGCCTTCTGCATGTGAGCCAGATCACCAATGAGTATATATCTT
>DAONES010000090.1:0-7274 GCA_035403205.1 Methanothrix sp.
GGTGGATCAGCTGGGCGTATCTCTCAAAGCGGCTGGGTGCCTGTACATAGAAGTTGTAGGGATCCCTGAGGCCCTCCTGCCACTTTTCAATGGTAGAGATATCCTTTAGCTCATTTACCGGCTGCTGGTCGGCCACCATGTTGTATCCGGAGTAGCCCATCCAGCCGGGATAGCAGTTGGAGTGGTTGGTCTGCCAGAGGGCTTTGACATTTTCCATCGGATAGCGGACCGAGACCATCCTGGATGAGGTTTCCACTACTGCGGCCCTTTTAGTTTTTCCGTCTGCCACGTGGTAGGCGATGCCTGCGCAGCGGGGCGTATTCCGGAAGATTCTTATGGCATCGTCTATTGAGCCGGCATGAGTCAGAAGGCATCGAGTGAATATGGCGATGCCGCAGCCCTGCATGCTCTCGTCCTTCATGGAGCTGAGCTGGGTCATCATCTCCAAGCCGTCCTCATTCAGGCCGCCGTCAAGGCCGATCATGCCAGGATAGGTCAGGAATGCATGACCGAAACCGCGATCCGTGTCGGCTACGACCATCATGCGGCAGTCCAGCTGCTCCGGCATATTGAAGTTGTCCTCGTTCTTGCCGAAGATCAGCCTGCCGTCGCCTCCCGCCCACTCATCCCAGGCAGAGAAGCTGCTGCATCCGCCGGAGGGGGGAGGGAGAAAGGAACCGGAATTTGCATCGGTGCTGCCTCCCGGATTTGGCGGGTTTTTCCGGATTGATTTGTCATCGCATTTCCAGTAATGGGGATGGGCATAGATGCACCATTGATCATAATTGGTATTCCAGAGAAGGATCTGCTCAAAGCTCACATCTGCTCCGGCGTCTTTTCCGCCATCGGCTATCCCTCTCATCTCGTCCTCAAACTCCCTGGGGACGAATGGTTCTGCTTTTTTCTGGCCAATCCAGATCATCTCCTCGGCTCTCTCAAGATCTGAGCCGGTCTGCTGGGCGATGTAGGCTATGGTTGCCGGAAGCGTTCGCGTTATCATCAAGCGGATCTTGTCTGCCAGGAGATAGCCATGCTGATAGCCCATTTCGTAGGGGCTGCCTTTGATATGAAGGATTTTGACGCCTTTTTGCTCTTCGAAATAAGCCTTGCTGAGAATATCGCTCCTTGCCCTGCCGGTCATGCAGAAGTTGTTGGCGCTAAGGATATAAAACAATGGCGAATGATACGAATGGCGAGGATTGCCGGATGAAGCAAATGCGGCATTGTGATGCTTGATTATGCCGGATATATAAGTCAAAAATTTTGTGCTTCTCAGAAATCTCCGGACATGGGGACACCGGACGAAAGCCTTTTATTTCCCTACGGAAATTAGAAATGTAGGCAAGAAATAAGGCTGATCCTGACTGCCTGCACGGTCATCATCTGAATTGAAGCCATGATAAGAGGGGATGACCGGATAGCCGGGGCTTTAGATAGCTGATTTTATTATGACTATTATAATAAGATACGTAGACGAAGGTTGATGCAGCATTCTTCATCTCTTCTTCAGCTTTCATAAACTGGGCAGAATTATTGGTATCGCATGGCCCGATATTCTCTGGTGCGCAGAGCTTTTTTCTGGGGTGCCGCCAGTTGGCTCTCTTGGCCTGCTCTGCTCTGGATGGGCCATCGCTCCAGACAAGTCCGGCTAAGGTCGCTGATTGCTTTTTTTGATACTGAAAATGGCTAAAAATCCTTTATGGTTGATGGCTATGTCGGTCATCGTCTGAATTGAAGGCATGATAAGAGGTGATGGCCGAATAGCCAATGCTTTGATACACCAAGAGTAAACAAATAATAAGGAGAACGGAATGAAGATCTCATACGGTCCCAATTATGACGTTATTTATCTAAAGTTCTGCGAAGGAAAAATTGTCGATACCGTTGAAGTGAAGACTAATATTCTAGGTCATTGATTTGTGATACAATTGGAAAGAAATAACATGAAGATCAGAATGTTGGCAGCCATATCGCTAAGCTTTTTTATTTTATCCACCCAATGCCTGGCTGAAGAGACGGATTACTTCGACTGGAAGGGCCTGAAATCATATGCGGCAAAAAACTACACCGAATCGATAGCCTATTTTGATATTGCGATAAAGCAGGATCCAACTTATATTGATGCCTGGCTGCACAAGGGTGATGCCCAGAGGGCTCTAAAAGATTACAATGGTTCTATTCAGAGTTATGAGGGCGCTCTGCAGCAAAAAAATGGCACAAAGGCTGCCTGGGCAGGGATTATCGAGGCATATGCCGCCATGAGCGATTACCAGCAGGCCGCAGTAGCTGCCGGCAAGATCAGGATGATTGAGCCGAATAAAAAAGAGAACTGGCTAAAAGAAGGAAGCCTCTTACAAATGGCGGGCGATTATAGAAGCGCTCTGGCCAAGTTTGATGGAGCCTTAAGTCTGGACCCCAAATACACGGATGCTATGTACCGCAAAGCGCTCTCGCTAATGGCTCTGGGAAACAGCAGCGAAGCAATGGACCTCTTAAATCAGATCCTGGACAGGGATCCAAAGCAAAAAGCAGCCCGCAATGCCCTGGGGCTGATCTATGAGGCTGAAGGAGACTATTCCCAGGCAAAAGATGCCTTTGAAAATGCCTCCCAGATAGATCCCAAGTGGGGCCAGCCCAGGGTAAACAGCGTGCACAGCCTGGCGCTGCAGGGCAAGACTGATGATGCCATGAAGATATTTGTAATGATCTGAAAGCCGTTCTTGCCGGGTGTTAGAGGGACTCTCTCCTTGCGGGAATGGTTATGATTTATCCATGCGTTCAGGGAGATTAGCATCCAGAAGAGATAAATAAAGCAAAAGCGGTGCTCTCCTCTTGATCTTTGTTTTGGATGAGATCAAGATCTTGATGAGCAATACCATAACTCTAAGTTGAGGAAAGGCCTTGAGATCGATTCAGATCATTATTATCATATGCATCCTAATCCTAAGTACTCCCGGCTCTTGCCAGGATGCGTCCACATATTATGATAATCTGGGAGGCAAGCTGCTCTCGGCCAGAAACTACAGCGAAGCTATGGATCTATTCAACAAGTCGCTGGATCAGAATCCGGAAAATGTGAATGCCTGGATTCATAAAGGCGATGCCCAAAAGGCCCTGAAGGACATCAACGCTTCCATTGCCTCATATCGTCGGGCCAGCGTGCTGAACGGCAAGAGCGCTGCCGCCTGGTCAGCACTTTCTGACACATATTCCCAGCAGAAGGACTACGCCAATGCCACAACCGCGGCGGAGGAGCTTGTCGGCATTGATCCCAAGAATAAGGCCTACTGGCTGAAGAAAGGGTCGCTGCTGCAGATGCAGGGGGATTTCGCCAATTCTGCCGCCGACCTGGATAGGGCCATAGCGATAGACGGGAAATACAAGGATGCCATTTACAAAAGAGCGCTGTGCGAGCTTGCCGCCAACCGGACTGGTGAAGCCATAAAACTGCTGGACAGAGTAATCGCCATCGATGGCAAATATAAGCAGGCCTACAATGCCAGGGGCCAGGCCATGGAGATGCAGGGCGATTGGGACGCCGCAATTACGGCATATGATGAAGCTATTGCAGTTGATGGGAAATGGTCGCTGCCCCTGAATAATAAGATGCATGCATTGCTCCTGGCGGGAAGAGATAAAGAGGCAGTAGATATTCTTTTGAGGATATGAGAAGATGGCTCTGAAAAATAGTAGCATTTTTCGCGGCAGAGCCTGCATAATTATAATATTAATAATGCTAATCGCTGCCCAGGCTTGCGCAGCGGCCGGGCAGGCGGGGGGAAAAGCTAGCACGGAAGAGCTTATCAAGAATCTATCCAACAAGGATGCCAAGATCAGAGGCGAAACCGCCTGGGCCCTGGGAAAGATCGGGGACGAGAGAGCCATTGATCCGCTGATCAAGGCCCTGGAGGATAGCAACCGCAATGTTCGGGAATGGGCGGCCCTGGCCCTGGTGAAGATCGGCAGGCCGTCCGTTGGACCTGTTACTGCCGCCATGCAGGGCGGAAATGATTCCCTCAGGTGGCAGGCGGCGGCAGTGCTGGGGCTGATAAATGATTCCAATTCTACAGATGCCCTCTCCTCAGCCCTGGAGAGCAACAACAGCACAGTCCGCTACTGGGCAGCGGCGGCGCTGGGGCAGATCAGAGAGAACGCGACTCAAGATGCTTTGATAGCAGGTCTGGCGGATGAGGATGAGACGGTCCGAAATGAAGCCGGATGGGCCCTCAAACCCCTGGGAGGAGAAGATCTGCTCATCAGCCTCCTGCAGGATGAAGACCCTAAACGGCGCATGGGTGCAGCGCACTCGCTGGGCGACCCGGCCTTCGAGCAGGCCGCCCTGCCGCTGATCGAGGCTCTGAATGACAGCGATCCGGGCGTGCGGTCGGAGGCGGCTGCCGCCCTGGGGCGGCGGGGAGAGAGGCAAGCTATCGAGCCCTTGATTGGAGTTCTTGCTGATCCTGCAGAGCAGGTTAAGAAGCAGACAATTGCAGCTCTCGCTTTGATAGGCAGGCCTGCGATAGAGCCGCTCACCCTGGCCTTGCAGAATTCCGATAATGCCACCCGTGCGGGGGCCGCTGCGGCGCTGGGGATGATAGGCGAGGAGAGGAGCGTGGAACAGTTGATTTCTGCCTTCAGGAATGGAGATCATGCTATCCGGCAGGCCTCGGCTGGGGCGCTGGCGAGGATTAACGGCAGCCTGGCAGTGCCTTCTCTCATTGAGATTCTGCAGGATCAGAGCCTGCCGGGTGATCTGAGGGCGGATGCTGCCTGGGCTCTGGGGGAGATGAGCGACGCGAGAGCCAAGGAGCCGCTGGTTTATGCCATGTCCTATGACAGGGATGACAGGGTGCGGATGAGCGCGGCAAAGGCGATGAAGAAGGCTATGAAAGCGATATTTAATGAGTGATAAACTTGGAGGATCAGCAATGAAGATATTAGGAGCATTTTTATGCATTTTTCTATTGAGCGCCATTTGCCTGGCTGAAGAGACGGAGTATTTTGATTGGAAGGGAAACAAGCTAAGCGGCGAAAAAAATTATACAGGTGCTTTGATCTATTTTGATAAGGCTCTCCGCCAGGAGCCTGGCTATATTGATGCCTGGATTCATAAGGGAGACGCCCAGAGAGCGCTCAAAGAATACAATGCCTCCATTGATTCCTACAGAGGGGCGCTGAAGATAGATAGCCAGAAGGCAGCCGCCTGGTCGGGAATCACTGAGGATTACACTGCTTTGAAGGACTTCACCAATGCCTCTATTGCCGCCGCCAAGACTACGGAGCTTGATAACAGCAAGGCAAACTGGCTGCGGGAAGGAAATCTGATGCAGACGCAGGAGAAATATCAGGAGGCAGTGGTCAAATATGAGGAGGCGCTCACGGTAGATCCAGCCTACAAGGATGCTCTGTATAAAAAGGGAGTCATGCTCATGGCCCTGAATAATCTGACTGATGCTGCAAAGCAGTTCGATCAGGCTTTGCAGGCTGATCCCAACTTCAAGCAGGCATATGTGGCTAAAGGGGTAATTCTAGAGGCTGATGGCAAGTTTTTGGAAGCTCAAAAGGCTTATGATAAGGCTCTGGAGATCGATCCTGCCTACGCACAGGCGCTGGCATACAAGATGCATGTGCTGCTGATGCTCAGGAAGCAGGAAGAAGCGATGAAGATATTCGTGAAGATCTGAGACCATATCCAGGTCTTCCTTTTTTCTTCTTTTTTCGGGTTGCCGCGAGTCGGCCTGCGGGCCTCACGCGCTCTGTCGGGGGCATCGCTCAAGGCCGCGACCGTTCATTTGCAGCACTCTCCGACCGGGCTCGGCTGGCCTCGCACTTGTCTAACAGGTGGATGGTGCTCGCCCCAATCCATCATTCCTAAAAACCACAAAGGCACAAAGACGGTTAACCCATTCGCAAACCGCAGTTTAATTATAAATCTACTAGTATTAACCACTGAGACACAGCATTGAAAAAAAAGATAGCATACGGTATTTCTGCAAATAGTCGTTCTCCGTCCGTTCGTCCTCCGCGCGCTTCTAGCGACTCTGCGGTTATATTCCCGTAAATCATCAGTATTCCACCCAGCCCTAACACGCCCCGCTTAACAAATAGTGCATACAATAAATCAGAAACTTTTATAAGTACTCAAGATCCTCACACAAGAGCAATAAACTTAAGGTGTGGGAATCCTTGACAAAAATCAACGAGGCAGTAGCTCCCGAGCGTCTGGAGAATGATATCTCCGGGAAGATCATTGGCGCGGCCATTGAAGTCCACAAACATCTTGGTCCTGGGCTTTTAGAATCAGCTTATGAAGAATGCTTATGCTGTGAGCTTGATTTGATGGGAATCAAATTCCCGCGACAGGTGCCTCTGCCATTGAATTATAAAGGTCTCAAGCTGGACTGCGGTTATCGTCTGGATCTATTGGTTGAAGATAAAGTAGTAGTTGAGCTAAAGACTGTGGAGGCTATCGCACCCATCCATGAAGCGCAAATGCTTACTTATCTAAAACTGAGAGACATACGACTTGGATTGATTATTAATTTCAACGTGCGTCTGCTTGTGGAAGGGGTAAGAAGGCTGGTAAATAATTATCAAGGAAATTGATATTAGAGTAGCGACTCTGCGATCTATTCCCGTAACCCCCAGCGTTTAATTATACAGCTACTATTATTAACCGCTGAGACGCAGAGTTCACAGAGACGTGAAATCTACCTTAATGCCAACACTTGAAAAGAGCAACATATTTGCTTCTGAGTAATAGTTCGTCTCCGTCGCTCGTTCTCCGCGCGCTCTGCGACTCTGTGGTCATATTACCGTAAACCACTCGATCCCACCCAGACCTAACATGCCCCGCCTAGCAGAGAGTGCATACTCTCCCTCAGAAACTTTTATAAGTATCTTAGCTCCTTATCACTCCGCTATGCGACGCAAGCGATTTAAAGACCAGATTTTCTGCAAGATTTTGCATGTTTGCTGTGCTGAGAGTGGGCAAATAAGATACAAATTGTATACCACTGCAACCTGAATTTGCATACTGTGGTTCCATACCTGGATATCCTCATCAAGAACGAGCTGGCCGAGGAGTTAGATGGCGAGCACATCCGGTAAGGACCCTAGCCCAAGGAGGCGGGACTGCCGCAACCGCATCTTAGGGAGCTGGGATCGGTACGCTGGACCGGGGGGGGAGTGGGATTTACAAAGAATTGGAGTTATTAATTGTGGAGTCCCGAAATTATTTCGCCTAACATCTAAGCTTGGACATCTAGTCCAGG
>DAONES010000091.1:0-7170 GCA_035403205.1 Methanothrix sp.
GCAATGCCCTGAAGAAGATTGCGTCGGCGAATAGGATAGACAAGGCCCTGGTGGATGATGCCGTGCGGGAGATTCAGCGGGCGCTCTTGCAGGCGGATGTGAATGTCAAGCTGGTGATGGCTCTCTCCACCACCATCAAAGAGAGGGCACTCAATGAAAAACCTGCTCCTGGCATGAACCCGCGCGAGCACGTCATCAATATCGTCTATCAGGAGCTTATCAACCTGGTAGGCCGGGGCAGCGAAATCCCCCTGAAAAAACAGAACATCATGCTCGTGGGGCTGCAAGGATCGGGAAAGACCACCACCGCGGCAAAGCTGGCCACCTTCTTTCAGAGAAAGGGGCTGAGAACGGCGGTCATTTGCGCCGATACCTTTCGTGCCGGAGCCTATGACCAGCTGAAAGCACTCTGCGAAAAGCAGGGGATCTTCTTTTACGGCGACAGGGGCAATCCGGATGCTCCAGCTGTGGCAAGAGCTGGCCTGGATGCCGCCAAAAGGTACGACGTTCGCATCGTCGATACTGCAGGCAGGCATGCCCTTGAGGGCGACCTGATCCAGGAGATGAAGGACATTCACGCCGTGGTCAATGCCGAGCAAAAGCTGCTGGTGATGGATGCCGCTTTAGGCCAGCAGGCTTCAGAGCAGGCGCGGGCCTTTAATGAAGCGGTGCAGATCACGGGAGTGATCATCACCAAGCTTGACGGCACCGCCAAGGGCGGAGGCGCTCTGTCCGCAGTCGCAGAGACCAGGACTTCCGTCGCCTTCATCGGCACGGGCGAGACGCCAACGGACCTGGAAAAGTTCGAAGCGGACCGATTCATCTCACGGATGCTGGGAATGGGCGACATCAAGACGCTCATTGAGAGGGCCCAGGAGGTGCAGACCGACACCCAGGTGGATGTCGATTCGCTCATGCGGGGCAAGTTCACTCTGAAGGATATGTACCACCAGATGGAGGCCATGAACAAGCTAGGACCCCTAAAGCAGATCATGCAGATGCTGCCCATGGGCGGCCTGGGGCTGGACATCTCTGACAAAGAGTATCAGATGACCAAAGACCGCCTGGACAAGTACCGGGTGATCATGGACTCCATGACCGCCAAGGAGCTGGAGGACCCAAAGATAATAACCGCGTCCCGCATCAAGCGCATATCCCTGGGCAGTGGCGCCACTCCGGATCTGGTCAGGGAGCTTCTCAAGTCCCATCAGGCCATGCAAAAGGCAATCAAAGGCATGAGGGGTGGGGCGGGCAAGATGAATATGAAGCGGCTCATGAAGAGATTTGCTCCCGGGTCAAAGCCGGGTGAAGCATAGACAGCTAGAGAGCGCCGCAGGAGAAGGCGCTCAGCTTTCCCACCTTCCCTCAGCAGTCTCCTTTAGCAGTCTGCCATCAGGCATTTCCAGGCGGCAGTCTCCCAGGACGGTGCTGCCTTCGGTTGCCAGATCGAGCTTGTAGATCTCTCCGCCCTGAGCTGTTATCTCAAGAGAGAGCTTGCCAGCCATTATCTGCCCCACCGCCTCCACCGGAGCGGTTGCGCTGCCGGACGTAATATTTCCCTTGCCAGTGACGCGACCATCATTTTGGGCGAGACGCAGGGAGATGCTGCTATTGTCGGAGAGGTTCAGATAGATCCGGCTGGCATTGCCTTCTTTCGCATCGGAGACTGCCGCCGTCTTAAGGGGGTAATCATCGCTGAGAAACTGATCATAGCCATTCATACCGAGATCCATGGCCGGGTCGCTCAGAAAGTCGTAGGATGCTCCCAATGAACAGCATTTGGCTGCTGCCGGTGAGCCGGCAGCAAGCAATGCCACCAATAACGCAATCAAGCCTCTCGTCCTTTATCCCTCGTTTATTGATTATTTGCGCTCTGCGCCATCTTTCCCACCCATGCCCCGGAAGTAGCACTGGGACTTATGCTTTTGCCGAGAGCCGTCGCCTGGCTCTTCTTGGATGCGAAAGCGATGCGACCGGTCAATGTTCCCGATTCCCTCGATTGCCCACTGGAAATGAAATCATACTCTCCCGCAAGAGACTCGCCCGAAACTGAGAGCTTGAGACGGAAGGCCTGCCCGGCGTCGATCGCTGATACGAATATGGTCGGTCTGTCCCCGGCCACCGAACCGGAAGCAGTTACAGACTGGTTGTTCCGGCCTGAAGCCATCTGGCCTGCACCATAGATGAGATCGCCCTGCTGATACATCTGCAAATCCAAATGCCTGATCCCGCCATCCTTCAGATCGAGAGACCAGCTGCCGGTGAGATTTGCCTGCGACGATCCGGAACCCACGGGAGCTGCGGAAATCGGTCCCTTGCCCACGGTCAAAGCGGGAATTATCCCTGTGCCGGTGCTCACCGTGCCCATGTAGCCCTGGCCAAAAGCACTGGCGACGAGGCTCATGAATAGCAGTAGGATGATAGCGGAGTTCTTTGCCATAATGCAATCCCATCGAGACTCATTTGATATAAATATCATGCCTTCATAGTATTGAGAACACAAGTCTTGCGGTTAGCATCGTTGACCTGGAGAGAAAAACATGAAGCCATTTGCATTATTTGTAGCGGCCATACTTCTCATGGCCGGCCTGTCTTTGCCCACCCTGGCCCTGGAATCAAAGTTCTTCACAATCGCGCAGAAGACCATTTCTCTGGACATGGGTCCCAGCTTCGAGATGACAAAAGGGGAATTCAATACCAGCAGCAACGGAATGGTCCAGCAGGAGTTCCTGATCATTGACACTGCCACGCCCGGAGCAGCATTCATCTCCGTCATGAGCATTTATGATGATATCATGAGCAAAATGAGCGGCGACGCGCTCTCCGAGCTTCTGCTGATGGGAGGAATCACCGGATTAGAGGAAAAAGGTGAAAGAGAGATCGGCAATTGGACGGCAGTAGACCATCTGGGAAAGAATGTGACCATTCATACCATTAGCACCGGGGATGAGCGCATTGAGATGCTGGGCGGCAGATACGATATGGCTGTCTGGAACCTGGATGGCACCACTTATGCGGTATTGGTATCGCTGCTTGATCAGAATAATACCACCCAGATCATCAAGACCCTGGCAGTCAGTTAGGCCGATCACCTTTCTGATACTATTCTTTTTTATTCGTTTTTTATGCCAACTTTTTTCGTTAGGGTCATGTCATAATAATAGCTAAATATCAAAAATAGTTTAATTATTTCCGGGGATAAGAATGGATATAGATTCGAGAGTTTTAATCATATCGATCCTGGCAATGGGATTTATTAGCGCGATTGCAACTTGCGGGGCAATTGAGACTGGCATTCCCGTGATGAAGACGGGCAATCTATCTGTTGACCTGGGATCTGATTATGTCTTCAAGGAGCCATCCAATGAGAGCAGCGGGACGAATCCCTCCGGAATTGGCATTGAGATTGACAATATCAAAGATCCCGAGGCATTCAATGCCGTGTTGACCATTTCACCAAAATCCACAGAAAATATTTTCCTGAGCACGATGATAATGAGCATCCTCGAAATGGGCGGCGCACAAGAGATTGATAATTTGACTCTTACAGACAGCAATGGACAGAATGTCACCCTCCATGCCTTCAGTACCACAGAGAACATGGCAACAAAAGGCAATGAGATGTTCTTTGCCATCTGGGATCTGGACAGCCTGAACTCTTGCACCCTGATATCAACATTTGATGAAGAGACAAGCAAGAGAATTGTGCATACCCTTACGCTCAGAGCGTGAGTCTCTAAGGCACCTCTTTTTTTTATCCTTTTCCATCTTTTTGGATGTTTTCGCCCTGGTACACACCGGAATAGACCTTCTCCGCCTCTTTTCCCAGACGCAGGAATAACAGTTGCATGAGGCGGGCGTTCTTCCTTAGCCTGAGGCCGTGGGGATTGCTGACCACCAGCAGGCTCTGGCTGCGTCCCCGGTAGCCAGGGTCCCAGAGGGCCGTTTCTAGGCTGGCCCCGCAGCGCAGAAGAGTGGATCGGGGGCGGGCCAGGGCGGCTACATCACGGGGAATGCTGACAATCTCATTGAATGTCACCAGGTAAGAGCCGGCCGCAAGACTAATCCAGCCGGTTGAATCGAAATCCATAGGCTCGGTTCTGGGCAGAACTCGCTCATTGTTATCAAAAGCCACTGCTCCGGAACTGGCAAATCGCTCAATCTTTTGCAGCGTCAGCTCCATGCCGCACATCTGGGTCTGCGTCTTTGGATCAATCATGGACTCCACGAGTGCCTGGGCCTCGCCGCCAGTAAGAATGGTCATCTCTAATACACCTGCAAAGCTCTATTAACCATCAAAGATAACTTGCTTGCGGGTGCTAAACCTTGTTCGAACTGCTATTCCTGCCCCTGACCGTCGTCATCCTGCTGCTCATCCTGGTCGCGCCTCTCATCGTCGTCTACCTGTTTCTGCGCATCTCCGAGACCGCCTTTCAGATCGTGGGATTCTCCCACTGGCATGCCACCCTGGCAGTCTTCGGCTCAATCCTGGGAAGCCTTGTGGACATTCAGCTCATTGAGAAGCCCATATCGTCCTATCCGGATTGGTACATCTCTTTGCTGAGCCTGACAGGAATAGATGTCCCCACCACATTTCATCCCCTGTACCTGGCAGTAAATCTGGGCGGCTGCATCATACCTTTGATCATCTCCTTGCATCTCTTATCGCGCGGCCAGGTCAGCCTTAAGAAGTCTCTGCTGGGAATGGCAGTGGTGGCAGGCATCACCTACTGGGCCGCCCAGGCGGTTGCCGGCGAGGGCATCGTCCTGCCGGTCTGGCTCTCGCCTCTTCTGGCCGCAGCCATGGGCCTTCTCCTGGCAAACGGCTTTCGACGCGCTCCCCCCCTGGCCTACATCAGCGGCACCCTGGGAACGCTGGTTGGGGCCGATCTGCTCAGCCTGATGACTCCGGGAATACTGCCAGCCCTCTCCCCGCTGGATCTGCACCAGACAAAGCCTCTGACACTCTCCATCGGTGGTGCGGGGGTATTTGATGGCATCTTCCTGACGGGAATCATTGCAGTTCTCTTTGCAGCCGGAATCGTCTGCCTCCTGGGAGGAAAATGCAGGGAAAAAATATGAGGAAATGAAATGAATCACCGACCAGTAACAGTGATATGCATAGTGCTGGCATTCTCCATAATAGTAATGGCGGGCGCTGCCAATTATATGTACGAGAAGGCATCCGTTCAAGGAACAGGATACAAAAACCTCGAGAGGATCGTCTCCACTCAGCATGGATTTAACGGTTCCAAGCTTGTTGAAAAGCAGTCAGGCAGCGGCAACATTATTGCCGATAAGACTGAGCTTGAGGCGGAGAGGCAGATCGGCAGCAGATGCGGTGGGGCTTACGCAGCAGTGGTCTCCATCTGGAAGGATTCGGATGAGCCTGACTGGCCGAAGGAGATTGGAGACGACTATGGAGATTTTGGTCCATGGGGCCCTCCCATCTACTGGGATGACTTCCTGCCATACCATATCAAGTTCAAGTACAGGAAATGGCCGACCGGCTTTGGTCCCACGGATTATATCAACTATACTGCAGAGCAGGAGCAAGAGTACATGCCCGTCTCCTATCAGACCGGCACTTACGATCAGAAATGGACGGATAAGCTCTGTGTGCAAAACTACAGGATAGGCGCCGCCATGACCGAGATGTACACCCATGCTGAGCATCTGCAAAGAAGCTCTGAGATAAAGACCAGAGGCTATTCAGACAACAATACATCGATATATTTCAAAGCAACATCTGCTAATGCAATGCGCTATTGGGCCGTCAGATATCCGCCTGTGCCCTGCTGCACCGGCGTCCTTGAAGCCAACCTCAATAGCAATGTGATAGGCGTAGCTCACATTGGCTGGATCTCCCGCGATCCAAACGCTGACGATAAGCTCAGGGGACGCCATGCTGAGTACGGCAGATCTGTCGAGGACCTGACTGGTGTCTTCTCCATCGAGAAGTTCATCCAGCTCTGGGGCAACTCCACCTGCGGCGCGATCAGCGTCAACTGGCTGCCCTGCACATGATTGGCAGATATAGAGATTCCTAAAAAGAGCGGGAATGGGACGTCATCCCTTCTAGCCCGATTATGGATCGGAGAGATACTGGAGCACAAATGGCGTTCCAGGATAATTGTTATCGATTGTGCCGAGCGAGAAATCCTTGCCGAAGTGATATTGAGGCCCGTACTTGGGAATGACGATTCCATTCCTGTGATTCATGATATGAGCGCCCACCGGACGATAATCAAGCACCAACGGATAGCTCGGCGTTCCGCGGGACAGAGAGATTGCCGGAATGCTGGGAACCACGCAAACTGATGTTGCGCGAATGCTCGCTTGAGGCGGCATGCAGACTTGAGACTCCGGTGGTTTGGGAGATGGCTTTAGAGCAGGAATTCCTTTCACATCTATTGCCACGGTGTTGCTCTTCTTGCCATTGAGCAGATAGTGCAGCACATGCCTTCCGGGTGCTTTTGCCAGGAAGGGCAGACGATCTTTGCACAGGAAATAATGGGAGTATTCACAAACGTTTCCATCTGGCTGCTGGTCATAAAGCACTCCCTCGCCTTCTTTTGGCGTCAGGACGATGAGATAAGCAGCCGAGCCCACGTCAACTTCCAGATGCTTGGTCCAGCCGCCGCATGCCTCCTCAATGCTCAGGACGTTTGAAGCTGCCTGAGCAGCAGAGCAGGATAGCAGCATGGCCGCGATTAATATTACTATTTTTATCTTCATTGCATATCCCTCAGACCATTATTCTGATCTCAACAATTGATTATAGATGTAGCTCATACTATTTTAAAAATTGTGGTGCAAGTATATTTGCGTTTCTGAAAAGATTTCATCACCTCCATCAAACTACACCGCACCGGCGGTGGGCTCACCGCCCGATGGCTGCCGGCGGGGCCCATCTTTTGGCATCCATTGCCAGATTGCGCAGGCTCCGGTCGCCAATAATCCTGTCAGATAGAATTTTATATTTAAGATGCATAGACCTAATGGAACAGGACTGTGCAGCCCTTTAAATTGAGGCAGCAGTGCAAAAGGAGATTGGTGGGAGTCAACTACCACGGCCTGAAGGTCGTGGCTTGCAACTACGATAATGTTGTGTAGCATTTGGCTGGTTGACAAGACAGCCTACTCAGGCAAGATATACCTGCCTGAGCA
>DAONES010000092.1:0-7007 GCA_035403205.1 Methanothrix sp.
TCTCGACCGCCGCAATGGTAAGCCATACTATTACCATCACCATCCAGCCCAGAAGGCGAGCTTCTCCATGCAGGATGTCTAAGCTTATCGCAATCAACGCCAGGTAACAGACCGTATTGGGAATCAACAGACCTCTTAAGATAGTGCTGGATGCAATCTCCCTGTGCTCATCTTTGCTTCTCAGAAACTTCAGCCACAAAACGGAGGTATGCGCCAGCTGCAGCGTTCCCAGAATGAGAAGCGGATAGCCTAAACCCGATGGAGAGTCAGAGGGAACCACGAATATGAATGCAAAAGATAAAATCATCAAGAAATTTATAAATATCTCTTCGGCAAGCATGCGTATGTCGCTTGACTTTTTCGCTTCCGCTATGACATCAATATGCAATGTAACTGCGACAAAGATCAGTCCGACAAGGGTGGCAGAGGCTGACCCGGTCAGCATATAAAAATCTCTCCAGGAATCTATGGACTCGGCGAAACTCATATGATTTTTTCCAGTGACTTTTGAAGCTCGTCCATTCGGATCGGCTTGCTGATATAACCATCCATCCCCTCAGACAGGCAGGCTTCTCTGTCGCCGTTCAATGCATGGGCAGTTATTGCGATTATGCGCGTCTTGATTCCAGAGCTGCGAATTCGGCGCGTCGCCTCAAATCCGTCCATCTCAGGCATCTGGACATCCATCAGCACTACATCATAGTGCTGCCGCTCCAATGCCTTCAGAACTTCAATGCCATTAGCGGCAACGTCAGCTCTGTAGCCGATGCGCTTCAGCATGCTGAGAGCTACCTTCTGGTTCACGGGATTGTCTTCTGCAACGAGTATGCGCAGATCGTGCCTGTAATCATCGTTTTTCTTGGGTCCGGCGGAGGCGTTGATAGGCTCAGCATCTATTTTTGGAGAGATTTTCAAAGAGAGATGCTCCACCAGCAGGTTGTGCAGCTGTGTTGGCTTGATCGGCTTGGTCAGCCAACAATCGACCTGTAACTCCCGGGAGAGGCCACAGCCGACAGCAATGAACATCACGGATAGAGCCCTGGCATTCTTTCCTCGTTTGGCCTCCCTGGATAGGAAAAGGACATCCACATCCTCCAGTGCGGCATCCAAAATCACAAAATCAAATGCCTCTGACTCTGAGCCGAGAATTTCCCGGGCGGATTTTGCGCTGGCGGCAACTGAGGGAATCATCCCCCAGGACCGCACCGCCTCTGCCAGCATTCTTCTGGCAAGGTCGTTTTTGTAAACGATGATAATTCGCTTTCCAACGAGGACGGAATTGCCCTGGTTGGATTTTTCGGATACAGATGGCTGCGCGACTATGGTGAAATGAAAGGTGCTTCCCTTTCCTAGTTCGCTCTCCGCCCAGATCCTTCCGCCCATCATTTCTGCGAACCGTTTGCTTATGGAGAGGCCAAGACCCGTCCCTCCGTATTGCCTGGTAGTGGAAGAATCAACCTGGCTGAAGGATAGAAAGAGCCTGTCCATTCGATCCCTGGAGATTCCGATGCCGGTATCCCTGATTGCAAATTGAAGCTCGACTTTTCCTTTTTCCAGGGCAAGAGAGCCAATTGTAAGCTCCACCTCCCCTTTTTCTGTGAACTTCACGCCATTGCCCAGTAGATTGACCAGTATCTGTCGGAGCCTTATGACATCCCCGATTATCATATCCGGCAAATTCTCCTTGAAAATGCATACGATCTCCAGATCCTTCTCAGCGGCATTTGCAGCCACAAGATCCATTGACTCCTCCACGCATTTTTTCAGGTCGAAGGGCTGGCGTTCCAGCTCCATTTTTCCTCCCTCGATCTTTGACAGGTCCAGGATGTCATTGATGAGCGCTAATAATGTGTTTCCGCTGCTGCGAATGGTCTCCAGATAATCGCGCTGCTCCTCAGCCAGGTCCGCCTCTAAAAGCAGCCCGGTCATGCCTATGACGGCATTCATGGGTGTGCGAATCTCGTGGCTCATATTGGCCAGAAACTCAGACTTCGCCTTGGCTAACGCCTCAGCTGCATCCTTGGCCCTCCGCAATTCAGCCTGTGCTTGCTTTCGTTCGGTGATGTTTCGGGCAAATCCGAGCGTGCCTATGATTTTTCCGTTTTCAATCAGAGGAACCCCTATGATCTCGGCAGTCAGATACTCGCCGGAGCGAGACAGGCACCTCAATTCCTGGGCTCGCGTTTTTCTTCCTTGCAGGGCATCGTGAAACATCTCCAGGGAGACAGGAAGGTCTTCTGGATGAACGAGTTGCATGAAGGGGTTGCCCAGCCAGGCTTCTGCATTCCATCCAAGGAATTTTTCAAAAGCCGGATTAAGAGACGTTATCGCCCCATCCTTTGATGAGATTGTGAATATCACATCCGGAGAGGTCTCGAAGACATCGCGGTAGCGTTCCTCGCTCTGCCTGAGAAGCGTCTCAGCTCTCCTGCGCTCATCGATCTCCACCCGGGCCTCATTATAAAGATGTACATTCTCATTCAGTGCTACGATCTGACGAAGGATAACAAGGCCAATGATCGCACCAATGCCACACGAAAAGGCTGAGAACGAATCTGTCAGGTAGTAGCGGGTCCAGATGAGCATAATGTAGGCTGCGGCTGCGCAAAGGTAGGGAAAAAATGCAAGCCGGAATAGATGTTTTCCTCGCGATTCGGCTTCATCGGATGGACCATTTGGGGCAAGCTTGCTGGTATCCGCCTGCAGCACTCCGGCCAGACCAGCAAAGGCGTAGCTTGTTAGCCATCCTAAATCCAAAAGACTGCCGGTTTCATAGATTCCCTGGAGAGATTGCAGCAGATATGCCGCATCGGTGACGATCCCGATGGCTACGCCGATTGACAGCAGCATCAATGGCCCCTGTCTAGCAGATCCGCTCGTTCGAAAGAGCAGTTGCAACAAGGCAAAAAAGAGAATTAAATCCATAACCGGATAGGCCAGGGATACCAGCAAAACCTCTGTGTATTCCCTGCTGGCGGCAGCAATAGTCGGTTCAATCAGAAAAGCCCAGAAGACCAGGACCGCCGAGATCATCACTATCCCGGTGTCCAGCAGAAGCTTGAGCGACTCCTTGCGGGTCATTGGCACTGCCGGCAGGAGAAGAATGCCCAGAGCAAACAGCGGATAATAGAGCAAATAAAAAACGTCGGCTAGTGATGCTATGGGCTCTTGATGAAAGCCCACCTCCAGAATGGCCCAGATTATATCTCCCAACATAAAGGAGATCTGGCCTGCAAACAGGAATGTCCAGGCAAGGCGAGCCCGCCCTCCATATATCTCGGAGCGAATGGCGGCGTAGAGCAAACCAGCTGCTGCCAGCCCATTGAATACCGGAAAGAGGAGATCATCAATCATGATGCGATAGGCCGGGTCATTCTCAATCAGAATCAACATGGCCAAATACATAACCACAATTAAGGCTGACAGCAAGAGAGCCCTGCGAAAGTGGCCTTCTCTGGCATCCGGGAAAATGCTCATCACCTCCGCCCATGAATTTGTTCTATTTCGTTGGATAACAGCTCTGAAAGCAGTATATATCCCATCATAATCATATGCCATCTCGAAAGATCTTGCAGATGCACCATTCGAAACAAATACAAATACTCGGTTATCATAATTCTTTTAGAGATATAAGTATCTATTTCTTTTGCCAGAGATTTTTGCCTGAGATAACAGGCTTTAAGTGGCCAGACGATGATTCTTATGAGATTGTTATGCATCAATCTCATATGATTATCAATGGGCAGCAGGCTGTCTCCCTTTCTCGCAAGACTGAGATCATTTACAATCCCGCAACCCAGGGGCCGGTGGCAGAGGTTGCTGTAGGCGGCCGCCAGGATGCCTGCCTGGCACTGGATGCAGCCAGGAAGGCTTTTGCCGTCTGGTCTGCGACCAGCAGCGATGAGCGGGCTAAGATCCTGCATTCAGCCGCCGACCTGGTCCGGCAGCGGGCCGACGGAATCGCCCGGCTGCTCACTCTCGAGATGGGAAAGCCTCTGAAGAACGCCCGAATGGAGGTCCTCTCATCGGCTGATGTCCTGGACAATTACGCTGAGGAGGGAAAGAGGAATTTTGGGGAGTGGATCTGCTCCTCGCACAGCCGGAGCATTGTCCTGCGCCAGCCTGTGGGCGTCGCCGCTCTCATCACCCCCTGGAACTTTCCCGTCGACCTTTTGGCCTGGAAGGTTGCGCCAGCTCTCGCCGCCGGCTGCACATTCGTTGCCAAGCCGCCCAGCCTCGCTCCCCTGGCGGCCACAGAGTTTGTTCGGGCGGTGAGCGACGCGGACGGCCTGCCGGCGGGCGCTGCCAACGTCGTGCACGGGCCGGGAAGCACCGTGGGCGCTGAGCTGGTGGAAAACCCCATCTCCCGGAAGATCGCCTTTACCGGTGAGACTGAGACCGGCCGCTGGATAATGGCCCATGCAGCCGCGCATATCAAACGCCTCTCCCTGGAGCTCGGAGGCCAGTCGCCCTTCATCGTCTGTAAAGATGCAGACATTCAGGCTGCGGCTGCTGCAGCGTCGCAGCGCGCTTTTTCAAACATGGGCCAGATCTGCATCAGCGTCAATCGAATCTATGTGGAGGCCGAGGCGGCCGAGCCCTTCACCGAGGAGCTGGTGCGGCGGGCAGAGCGGCTGAAGATCGGCGACGGCATGAGGCTGGATGTAGACCTGGGGCCGATGTTCAGCCAGGAGCAACGGGGGAGGACAAAAGAGCATGTGGCCGATGCCATAGGAAAAGGGGCAGATCTTCTCACCGGTGGAGAGGAGCCAGAGGGCGAGGCTTACGAGAGGGGATACTTCTACCGGCCCACGGTGCTGAACAATGCGGACCACCGCATGAGGGTCATGAGAGAGGAGACCTTCGGGCCGGTGGCGCCGATCATGAAGTTCAGGACTCTTGATGAGGCCATAGCTCTTGCCAATGATACTGAATACGGCCTTGCGGCCTACGTCTTTACCAATGATCTGAAGACTGCCTTGAGGGCTGCAGAGGCTCTGGAGGCGGGTGGCATTGGAGTTAATGTAAACAACGTCGTGGACCTGCAGGCGCCCTTTGGCGGATGGAAGGAGAGCGGCCTTGGCCGGGAGCTGGGGCGCTGGGGCCTGGAGGCCTATCTGGAGACAAAACATATACGCATGGGACTGTAGGAGCTTTCATCCGGTTCATCCTTTTTCATAATCACTCTGCATGATTGCGATATCCGCCTCTTTCTTCCCCTTTCTTCTCAAATATCTCCATATATTCGACCTTCATCCTGGGATAATGGAGGTGAGTTGAGGCCAAAACGATAGACACGCAGACAAGCACTTCACTTCGTTTAGAAGCCTTTTCTGGGTTGATCCTCTGAATCTACGATGTCGGAGGCCGGGGGCGGATTGGATGTCTCCGGCCTATGCCACCTTGAAAATTGGGCGCAAGGAATTAATAAGTTAATCATAGTAGCCAACTTAAACAAGATTAGTAAACGTATGTGTTTATGAAAATGGAAAGACGCACAATACAAAATCGTGCTGAGGAAGATAGCGATGATTCATAATAAAGCAGCTTATCTAATGTCAATTTCACTGCTCTTTGCCCTTCTTTTTATATCATCTGCGGGCCTGGCTGATGAGAAGCAAGAACTGACTGTATTCTCCGGAGCCGGGCTCACGGGAGCAATGAGCGAGATTGCCGGGATATACGAGAATAACAGCAACGTAAGCGTCAAATTCAACTTCGACGGGGTGCCAGCATTGCGTGCCCAAATTGAGCAGGGTGCCTATGCAGACGTTCTGGTATCTGCTAACCTCAAGCATATGAATGCACTGAAATCCGAAGGGTTCATGGATAACCAGAGCGTTGTGATATTTGTCCACAACAAGGTGGCCATAATCGTTCCCAACAACAACCCCGCCAACATGACCGGTCTTCAGGACCTCGCCGCGCCCGGTGTCAAGATCCTCATGGGAACAAAAGATCTTCCTGCGGGAGATTATGCACTCCAGGTTCTGGACAAGCTTGCTGCCGACCCTGAATACGGACCAGCTTTCAAAGAGTCGGTTCTGGCCAATGTAGTCTCATTGGAGACCACTGTCAACCGGGTCGTCTCCAAGGTCGCCCTGGGTGAAGCCGATGCGGGATTTGCCTTTATATCCGATGTCAGCCCTCAGATGATAGGCAAGGTCACCAAGATCTATATTCCGGACAAGTATAATGTGGTCGGAGACTTTCCGGTGGGAGTGCTCGCCCAGTCAAAGCATAAGGAGCAAGCACAGGCGTTCATCGATGTGATAATGTCTGACGAGGGTCAGGCCATATTGGATAAATATGGATTCGTTCCGGTGAAAAAAGAATAAATGGTTGATGGAAAATGGAGAAAAGAGATCTTCTGCTGGAGGCAAAGGGCCGCTTCATAAAGATGCTCTCGTCGCAAAGCGATGTCTGCTCGCCTGTGGATCTGAGGGATGAGCTGGTGATCAGCCGTCCCCTCAGCGTCTCCGAGGCCATCGGCGACACGGGAAGAGACGACTTTCCTCTCATCCGGGGAAAAGAGGTGCTCATGCAGGCTGCCTACAGAGGCTCTTTAGGCCAGGCTTTTACCGCTGCAAAGGGCGGCTTTCGCGGCACCCTGGGCGAGGTGCTGGAGATGCCGCTTCAAGGACCTTTCGAGCGGGCGGTCTTGATTGCAGCCATGAATGCCACTCTCAGATACCTGGGAAAGATCGAGAGAACGGTTCATTGTCGAGACGATGGGCCGAAAAGTTGCAAAGCATCGATGGAGGAATGGATCGCGGAGCAGGGCGCGGAAAAGGTTGGGCTTGTGGGCTTGCAGCCTGCGATCCTGGAGGCCCTGGTTCAGACCCTCGGTCCGGAGAAGGTGATGGTCTCTGATCTGGCTGAAGCCGGGACCTTCCGCTGTAATGTAAAGGTTCTAGACGGAATGCAGGCCGAGCAGATGTTTGAGAACTGTCCGCTCATCCTGATGACCGGCTCGACATTTGCCAACGGCACCATTGACGATCTGA
>DAONES010000093.1:0-6819 GCA_035403205.1 Methanothrix sp.
TAGCCCGCCCAGAGCTACCAGAGCAAATAGCACAAGTATAATATGTCTCATGGGGCCTGCATTACCTCTCAGGTGTGCATAAAGCTTTCCGTCGGTAAGGCCTGTTTCAGACAATGAATAAAATGGCTTGATAATAATTTCCAGGCGACTGAACGCTCATTGATATCGTTCTTTATCAAGTCGAGTTACCCAGTCTTTTCAGTTCCGTCGTTGTCGCCTCAGGATGGCTGAGCAGGTACGCTGCAACATCTTTTCGATGAACCAGCCGGCAGTTGATGCAGCTCCAAAATCTCTTTCCTTTCTTGGTTCTCACATGGCTGCCAAGCTCTTCGTCCTTGCAAGGATATAATGGACAGAAGCAGTGGGTGCAGTCCTGATCTGGGAAATGGTGGCAGGGATAGTACTGGCAATTATCTTTGCCTGTCGCTTCTGCAGGCAGGTCGGCTATCTTCCGAATCATGCATGGATCATCGGTCACCAGTCCGTCCGCTCCCAGCCGGAGCAGCCATCTGGCCTTTTCTTGGCTATTAACGGTCCAGGGATAGACTGAGATGCCCTTCTGATGAGCTTCTTTGATCATTCTCGCATTGACTCGTTTGGGAAAAATGGCCCTCGATTTTGCCCAAACGGCCAGATGCACCGGATTTATAGGCAGAGACGAGATGATAATGCCCGTCATAAGATCTGAGATGTCAGACAGCTCGCGCAGGCTGCTATGATAAAAGGAGGTTACTATGCTCTTTTTAGCGGTCAGAACTTCTGCCACCAATGCCTCCAGCCCCTCTTCCTTCATCTCCACAACAAGTCCCAGTTCAAGATCGCCAGCCAGACGGACTGCCTCCTTTAGAGTCGCTATTCTCAGGTTTTCCGAACTTCGGCCGGTCAGGTCTTTCACCAGAAGGGCCTTCAACTCCTCAAGGCTCAGGTCTTCCACCAGACCTTTGCCATTGGTGGTCCTGTCCACTCTCTCATCATGCATCAGGACAAGTTCGCCATCGCGAGAAAGCCTTACATCCAGTTCAACATAATCTGCTTTGCACAAGGCGGCAGCTCTAATGCCCTCCAGGGTATTTTCCGCGGCTAATGCGGCGGCTGCCCGGTGCCCTATCACTAAAGCCATCAACTCTTAAAAGAGAGCCAAATATATCATTTTATGCTTAGAGCTGGCAAAGGATTATACTTTCGGAAGGAGAAGGGCGGAGTGAATGATGGAAAATCTCGAAAAGTTTTGCAGCCTGTTAAGGGACAGGGCCGATATCAACATCGATCCCTTGCAGAGGGCCGGAATACTGACGCCGCAGGCGCGAGCCGCTCTACAGGAATGGGGAGACGGATACTCAGTTTGCGACTTTTGCGCGGGAAGGCTGGACAAAATCACCAATCCTCCGGTCGAAGAGTTCGTGCACGAAATTCTTCCCAAATTTATGGGCACTGACGAGGTGCGCGTGACCCACGGGGCTCGGGAGGGAAAGTTTGCGGCTATGCATGCACTTTGTGAGAAGGGCGACTGGGTGGTTATGGACGGAAATGCCCATTACACTTCGGTTCTGGCAGCTGAGAGGGCTGGACTGAAGATAGAATATGCCCATCCCAGCAAAGAGCCTGAGTATGCCATTTCTGCAGAAGGATATATCGAAGCCATTGAGCGGGCTTATGAGCAGAAAGGAAATGTAACTCTGGCAGTGCTGACCTATCCGGACGGCAATTACGGAAACCTTCCAGATGCCCGAGCAATCGCTGATGCCTGTCACGACTACAGCGTGCCATTGCTTCTCAACGGGGCTTACGCCGTCGGCCGGATGCCAGTTAATGCTCGCGATCTGGGTGCAGATATAATCGTGGGAAGCGGTCACAAGTCCATGGCAGCTTCCGGGCCGGTGGGTCTTCTGGGAGCCTCTGAGGAGTATGCCAAGCCCATCTTCAGGATCTCTTCCACTAAAAAGAACAAAGAGATAGAGCTTTTAGGCTGCACAGTGCGCGGCGCCCCTCTCTTGACTCTGATGGCGTCGTTTCCGTCTGTTGTTGGGCGGGTAGCCCACTGGCCAGAAGAGGTGGACAAAGCCCGCTGGTTTTCGGCAGAGATGGAAAAGTTAGGCCTGATCCAGCAGGGAGAGCGGCCCCATAATCATGATCTCATGTTCTTCCTGGCGGAAAATCTCTATGAGATATCACAGAAAGCTAAGAAAGGACGCTACTTCCTCTACAGGGACCTGAAGGAGAGGGGCATATGCGGCATCAAGCCGGGGCTGACCCGTCAGTTCAAGCTCTCCACCTTTGGCCTGGGAAGAGATGAATTGGGAAAGGTCTTACAGGCATTTGCCGATATCATAGACTCATATAGACCTAAATGAATGCAGATCTAAGTGAATGGGTATATGTAAATAGGCAATGTCCATAACATCGCAGAAAAAGCCGCTAAATAAACTCGCTGGATAAAGCTTAGACTGAAACGGAGGGATGGTTAACGAATTGCAGATGGCAGAACTTCTATTTGGCGATCGTTGCGCTGGCGCTGGTTTGCACTCAAGTGGTGCCTGTCTGTGCCGGGGCAAATGAGACTTCTACTGACTGGTTCATGAAAGGTCTCAACCTCTATAACCAGGATAAATTCGAGGAATCATTGGAGGCCTATAGCAGAGCTCTTGAATTGAATAACAACGATGCAGAGGCCTGGAACAATAAGGGTATTGACGAGGGTCTATTGGGAAGATATGACGATGCCCTGGTCTCTTTTAAGAATGCTGTGGCCATCAATGAGTCCTATGCCGAAGCCTGGTACAACATGGGAGTGATCTACGACTTTAAAGGATATTACCAGACCGCCGTTCAGGCATACAAGAGAGCCACCCAGCTCAATCCCTCTTATCAGAAGGCATTGGTGAGAAGAAATGCCGATACGGATGTCGTAATGGCTCGATCGCTATCCTGTGCATGCAGTGACCCCATAATTCTGGTATAGCTATTCCCGGGAGCCTGATGAGGCAGAGGCTTTCTGGAAGAGCATCACTATTTTTCAGGGTTTTTCATGAAATGCCATGAAAAAAGAATTATGCGCCGGGATTTATGGCGCTCGTGGTTTTAATTCTATCCGCCAAGGCCGGATCCGCCCATGCCGGGTGGAACACCGCTTAAATCGCCTCCCGGTCCGATCTTGTCAACGTACTGGTGAATGTCGACAAACCTTGATGCAGGCTTGGTGGTATTTTCGCTCTTCGCCTCAGAAGTGCTCGCAGCCGGAGTCTCCTCAATCGGGGTGGATGGTGCTTCAACCTTTGGCTCCTCGATCACTGCCGGAGAATAGCTGGCTGTATCCGGGCTTATCCACATGGCGCTGAAGCTGCCGCTTCCGATCTTCTTTCCTGCGCTGATCTGGGTGAAAGTGCCGGAAATGGTATCATTAGCATATGTTCCAGTCATCTTGGTTGTGACGAGCTCCTTGTCCTTTTGAGCGGTCATCGTAAGCACCACATTGTTTCCATCAATAGAACCCAGGACATCTGCATTCCAGGCTTTTCCATCATCTGGCTCGAATTTTGCCTGGCCGTAGAGGTCGCCTCCTTCCTGATTGAGGACCATGGTGATCGGACTGCTCTCAATCTCTGTGAGTGACCAGATATAACTGAGATTTATTCCGGCGGCCGTCTGTGCGAAATTGGCGCCCGCTGTATCATTTAGCGGGATGCTCTCGTTTGTCGAAATGGCATTACTCGTATTGTTGTCGGTCTGGCCCAGAGACAGGCCGGTGAAGAGGGATACGAGCAGCAGGGAGAGAATTAAATTCCTTTTCTTCAATAATACGCCTCCGATATTCTTGCACTTTTCAGCGATAGGCGTTTCGTCATTTGCCTACAACCCCCTCCTGTCTTACCTTCTCCTTTATAAGCTTTTCATATACCATGGTTAAAAAAGAGATAATTTAAATAAGATCAGATCGATGAATATGGTGGTGTGGTTGCATTGAATAGCGGACGGCTTCTCGTCAAGATAAATCGAATCAGCGCCTGGGTACTTCTTGCCCTAATGATCCTCTTTCTGATCTCCGGATATGCCTGGTGGAACCGGATATTGCTTTCATTGAATAATGCTAAATATATCCATACCAATTTCGATATATTCCTCGTCTTTTTCTTCCTGGTGCATGTGCTTATCAGCATCAGGTTTGCATTGGCGCGATGGAGAGTAGGATTAGGCCATGGACAGGCTATCAATCTGCTGCTTATCGCGATCGGTATTCTATCCTTCTGGTTCATCCTTAGCATTCGGTAAAATATCGTGCCAACTCTATCCTGTCTCGAATTTGGGACTGGAGAAGCATAAAGGATGAGAGAAAATATAAATTAGATATAAGTATTAATACCGCATTAAAGAAAAATGGAGGTATACTATGAACCGAATTCCAATTTGGGCTGCAATTCTTGCAATGGTTATATCGTGTTCTCTGGGAATTGCTTTCGGTGAGATTGGAGCCGTTCAAACCAAGAACACCGCAGATAACGCTATAGGCAATTCTACAGAAAATGCATCAGTCAAAACAGGAAACATAACCATAGACGTTATAGGAAATTTGACAATAAGTGCGTCAGGCAA
The DNA here is from genome assembly GCA_035403205.1 of Methanothrix sp. GTDB lineage: Archaea > Halobacteriota > Methanosarcinia > Methanotrichales > Methanotrichaceae > Methanothrix. Next base: position 4,588 of record DAONES010000093.1, read on the forward strand.
TGCGTCAGTCAATATGATATTCAATAATCTAACGAGGATCCAATGTGATTAATCCGCCAAAAGCAGAGTTTACTGCCTGAAATCAAGAGATCAATATTAAAAAAAACCTGCATCCATCCGGATACAGGAGAATCTTAATTTTCGAATGCCTAATATCCAGCTTTGACTGTAGGAACCACTCCTATGTCGAGATACTGATCTCTCTCATTGCTATATTGCGGCCAGGTCACATTAATCCCGCCATTGGGGTTGCCTGTCTTGGCGAATCTGGTCCATATGTCCATGATGTAATCGGAAACAGTGCTGCTGGTTGGATCTGCCTTCCAGTAGCTAGGCCTGAAGACGAAATAGAGCTCGCTAGTGTGATATGCTCCATAGGGTTGGCCGGGCAGGACATAGGTGAATCTATACAGGTAAGTGTTCTGATTGAGGTTTGCCATGGATCCGGCAATGAACTTTGAGGCCAGGGCGAAGTCGATATCTGTGGCAATCCTCTCTATTCTGTATTGAACCTCAGAATCGTTCCTGGCCGGGTAGCTGGCCAGCATCTTAATGGCGTACGGTCCGAAGCTCTCTTGCAGGAACTTCCAGTAGTCATCTGCAGTCATGTTTGTTTTGGCAGCTAGCAGAGTTCCTTCATCGGCGTTGGATCCGATCATAAGCGGAACCGGATTTTGCCGCCCCTGCCTGAAGATCTCCTGCGGCTCCTCTGGAATCAGCCATCCGTCAATGGTGGGCTTGAATGCCACATCGTGGAAACCCCAAAAGGTTGAATTCCATACATTCGGCGTGCTATTTACCAAGTCAAAGGCACCCATTTTTCGCATCTCCTTGATGGCATCAGGCCCGGAATATCCAAGCTTCTCGGCGTACTTCTGGCCATAATCTTCTGCCTCAGCCTTTGTTCTGTAACCTAGAATTGCCGGGCCATTCGACCAGACGCCACCGCTCTCGACGATAGCCTGGCTGTAAAGCCCTTTGCTCTGAGGTACTGCAAGCTGGCTGATTATGTTGGCAGCTCCAGCTGATTCACCAAAGATAGTTACGCGATCTGGGTCTCCACCAAAAGCGGCGATATTCCTTTGGACCCATCCCAATGCAGCCTCCTGGTCAAGAAGAGCGTAGTTGCCTGAGGTATTGTGAGGTGACTCCTTAGATAGCTGCGGATGAGCAAGGTATCCTAAAACTCCGACCCTGTAGTTGAAAGTGACCACGATAACGCCTTTCTTGGCCAGGGCGGTGCCATTATAGATTGGCAGAGCACTGGACCCTCTAATATATGCCCCTCCGTAGATAAAGACCATCACCGGCAGTTTTTCGGTGAAATTGGTTGCAGGAGTCCAAATGTTCAAGGTGAGGCAATCTTCGCTCATATTGCCCGGGTTCCACTCAGGTCCAAAGTCTTTTGAGATTGCCTGAGGGCAGGAGGGACTAAATTTGTCCGCTTTATATATATTGTCCCAGGGCTTAGCAGCCTCCGGCGGTCTCCACCTCAGGTCTCCAGTTGGAGATGCTGCATATGGGATTCCAAGGTATATTTTGAGCCCGTTCTGGCTAAAACCTGAGACATATCCACCTTCTGTTTTTATGACATCCAGTCCTTTTTGTGTATCTTCCGCAACAGCAAATATCGCCAAGAGGGAAATCCCAGCGAATATAATGCAGATCAAATATTTGATTATCTTATTCTTTGCCGTATTTTCCAATATACATCCCATAATAGATCCCTCAATAATAAAGGGCTATTCAATCAATTAAGTTTTTGTATTTGACTCGTTTAAAAAAAACTGAATTTGTTCAAGCAAAGATAGGTGACATCGTGTTGTTTGAGTCCAAAATTTTAGGATCACATAAATTGCTGCACACCGCAAAGCTTATTTAACCTGGAGTTACTAACTTAGGGTTCAATAAGTGTTAATAGAGTGATGATATTGGATCCAGTTGAGCTGTTGGATATCCTGGGAAACGAGAATAGAAGGCGCATCCTTCAACTTCTCTCCTTCCGGCCTTTCTATTTCAATGAGATGGCCAAGCGACTCGATGTAGGCCCAAAGGCGATCATCGATCATCTGCTGATGCTGGAGAGAGCGGGCCTTGTGGAGTGCTATCAGGACCAGGGAAGACGAAAGTATTTCCGCATTGTTAGAAAAACGGTCCTTGAGGTATCGGTCTCTCCAAATTCATATGGGGTGCGAGCCTATCGCTCTGAGGATGTTCCAAAGACTGAGGACA
>DAONES010000094.1:0-6779 GCA_035403205.1 Methanothrix sp.
TTCTGTACTCACCCTGGTCCAGATGGGCTCTGGCGATCCAGGCGATGGGCGCAGCAGAAGTCATATTCCGGTCCAAGAGCTCCTGGTTCAGCCTTACGATCTCCGAGTAGTAGCCGTGCCTCTTCAGGTAGCCGCTGATGCGAGCCGTCACTGCGATGGCATTATCGATATCTTCCGCGGCCAGGTAGTGGCCACGAGCTTCCAGCATGCAGTCCAGGCGGGTGAGGCGGATCTCGCTGCTGTGTCCCGCCTCAGCCAGCGATCTGAGAAAATCGCCCGCCGACTTCTGGGCGGAACGCTGCTCCTCTGGGCTCAATTTTGCCTGAAGCGAGATCTGAAGGAAAGAGGGCACAGTCCACAGCCCACCGTTGGCTGTGGCCAGATGATGGTCCTGCCAGTCTCTGGCGCTCGCGGCAGCCTGCTCTTCCGGAAGGCCGCAGACTGCAGCAATCCCTGCCTGGTTTATGGCAATGCAGTAGGCTGCCGCCTGAGAGAGGGCACGCGCTGAAGCAGGGCTCAGAAGAGCGATGAGCCTGCTTAGTGGATCCTCGCCAGGAGCCAGATCCCCCCTCTCCAGAGCCTTTGCCGTCATGGCCAGACTGGCGGGAAGGCCCTTCGCGACCTGGTGATGGCCTGATAGAGCAGAATAGGTGATCTTGCCTCTCTTATAGCGGTCTGCAATCATCCTGTCCTGGAGAAGATATCTTATGAATGCCGCCTGGCTCAACCCCTCAAGCTTGCAGTGAGCCGCACGCGAGGGAAGTGTCAGGGCGTCCGCCGGCAATTTCTCGCAGGTGATGATCAGCCGTCCTGAAAGAGTGCCTCTCAGCATTTGCATGTAAAGATCGCCCAGATCGGGATCGGAAATCCTGCCGCTCTTGCTGTCAAGAGCCAGACCGTCCCAGACCATCAGGATGCGAGAGCTCTTCATTGTTTCTAAGAGGATGTTTTGTCGATCTCGAATTGGCCTTTCAGAATCCTTGAGAATTCCTGCCAGAGCCCCTTCGCCCTTTGAGCTGAAATGGGCTGCGGCTGCCTCGATAACGCGAGAAGAGCTTATGCGGCTGTTCGGAGAGCCGTAAATTGCCAGAATGCCGTAGCCTGCCGCTTCCAGCTGCCGGGCGAAAAGAGTGGCCAAAGTGCTCTTGCCGCTGCCGCCTTTTCCGGTGATGATCGCAGTCTGCGTCCTGCCGTCCAGCATGGCAGAAGAAAGCTGCTGAATTTCTCGTCTTCGGTCCACAAAACAATCCGCCGCCCCTTCAGGCAGTCCAGGCAGGGAAAGCAGCCTCCGGCAGAGCGCAGCAGATGGCGCCATCTCTTGGGAGCTGTAGATCTCGGGCAGATCATAAACAGAGTACCTGACAGGAGCAGTGGCTGGAGCCTGGTCTGAGGACGGCACAGCCGCCTCCCGGCGAACAGCGAGAATCGCTTCGTTTATCGATTGACCTTTTGCCAGGGACTGGTACAACGGCCTGCCGGCAGAGGTCGGCGCATTCCAGGCCACCGCCAGAGGAATGCTCTCTGCCAGCTTCTGACAGAGGAGGTGAATTGCTTGCGGATTTTCGCTCTGCCTGCCGGACAGGATGATGCCTACAGCACCGGATTGCTTAAGGGCGTCAGCCAGATCCTCCGCCTTCAGAAGAACTGGGCGACCCGAAGGCCCTGGCATGGACAGCACGGGGGCGCCTCCGGAGAGCTTTGCCTGGCAGGCGAGAGCTACCAGGTGAGGCCGGAAGGCGGCAGCCTTCTCTTTCAGCTCCTCATTGGTTCCTTCTTCGCAGATGAGCAAATCAGTGTCCAGTCCCTCTGAGATCCTTTCTATGGCCAGCTCTTCCGCCTCATAATCCAGAGGCTCTGCAGCCAGGAAAATTACCCTCAAAGGACCGGGCGCAGGCTGGCTGGCTGCTGCCGCAAGCCTGCTCTCGATGCCTGGCAGGCGGATGATGCTGTGCATTGCGTCTGCACCTGCTGCGGCGGGCCTTTCGGAAAGAGATAGCATCTCCCAGGGAAGCAGAAGAACCTCCGGCATGGGCGAGACAACCGTCAGATGGCCGCCAGATGGGATCGAGGCGAAAAGATCCTGGTCGCCTGATTTGATGAAAAGCTGTGTGAGAGCTTTGCCGAGGATGGGCAGATAGTCCTTCGTCGCAGCAAAACTGCCATCCTTTTGGAGAGAGAAGTACTGAGAGACCATCTCCTGCACCTGTTGAGTCTGAACGGGCGTGAGAGTCCTTTCTGCCAGAACATTGCCATCCACTGCAATCTTGTAGGAATAGGTCCTGGCCGCGGCAGTTCCTGCCTCAATGACTGTGATTGTGATATTTTGCATAGTTATCCCTCTCCATCGAATTTTTCACTCATTTGCTTTTTAATTATTTGCTGTTCAATGTTCAATTTCCTTCAATTATTGACGATTAATTGCAGGTTTTCTGGCTGCATTCAGCTCGCAATAGTCTTTTGGCTCCAGATGCACCACCACATCCCTGACCCTGGGAATCCTGCTCTTAATCATGCTCTCTACATCTTCGCCCACTTTATGGGCAACATCAATTGATAGCGACGAATCCACGCCGATATGCAGATCGACGAAGATCTCACCGGTTGTGCCTCGGGTGCGAACCCCGTGGCAGGTGCAGACACCATCGACGGACTCTGCGAGATCGATGATCTGCCTCTCGTCCAGCAGGGCTTTGTCGAGCAATACCTGGGAGCTGTCTCTTACGATCTCAATTCCCGTCATCAGGATCAATGCGCATATCAGCAGGGCGATAACCGGGTCGGCCTGGGGATAGCCCATCTCGACGGCGAGAAGGCCCAGGATGACGCCGAAGGAGGCCAGTATATCGCTCCGGGTGTGCAGGGAGTCCGCCACCAGAATGCTGCTCCTCAGCCTCCTGCCCAGGATGTACTCATAAGCCGAGACGCCGATATTGATAAGCATGGTTATGCCCATAACCGCAAAAGACATTTCGGTTATCTGGGGAGTGGACTGGCTTTGCAGGCGTTCTGCGGCAGCGAGAGCAAGCTCAATGGCGCTGATAAATAGCAGCATGGCGATTCCCAGGGAGGCAAAGGTCTCGAACTTGGCATGGCCGTAGGGATATTCCTTATCCGCCGGACGGGAAGCGAGGGAGATGCCCACCAGGCCAATGATGTTGGATGTGCCGTCGAAGAGGGAGTGTACCCCGTCCGCGCTCATGGAGAGCGAGCCGGTGAGAAGGCCGTAGCCGCCCTTGACAAGGGCGGTGGCTATGTTAATCAGGAAGATTATTATGAGGATGCGTCGAACCGTCTCATAGTAGGCCATCAAGGTAGTTTTGTAGGGATGCGATAAATATTTTTTTGATTCAGACGATCCTGATCACCGCTGGCAGACCCAGGCCCAGCAGATCCTTCTCAGCCAGGACTCTGTGGTTGCCTTCACCGTCGACGATGATCAGATTCTGCAGACGCCACTCTTCCGTCTCATTTCCAGGTGGAAGCGACATTTGTGCAGTGTAAATGCCATCTTTGCCATCCCCTGAGGTGAGATCCTGCGAGGAGAAAAGTGCAGAAGCCTGCTCTCCCCCCGGGCCGGAGAACTCTGCCCTCGCCGCCCAGATGCCCTGGTCGTCGATGAGGTGAGCGGTGAGGTTCACGGTTTGGGGCAATGCGGCGGAGATCTCCTGTGGCTCCAGGGTGAGGCCGGCTAGGCCCGGCGACTGATCGTCAGCCAGCGGGCCTGCTGCCATGCTTCGGGGCGGAGCCAGGGGATCGGCCGGCTCATCGAAGGATGAGAAGCATTCGCTGCTGCTGCCAATCTTAACGGTCTTCTCAATGGAAAAGGAGCCCACCAGGTCCTCAACGCTCTTTCCGTATCCGCAGGCAGGAGATGAGAGAACGAGCAGGAGAAGGAAGGCAGGAATCAGGTATCGAAAAGGCAAACTGAATTCACCTTTATTTCGGTTGGTGGGGAGCGGACAAATATCTTTTGCTGGGGATACAAGGCGAGGTTTTGCCAAAGCGTGAATCTCAGTCGAAACTCTCGCGGACTCGCGGTCAGCGAAATCCGCCCTCTGCAATCCTAGAAGTTAAAGGTTTATATCCATTGGGTGCTTAAAATCTATAACTCTTCAGTTTGGTGCAGAAATGCGTCGAGGTGGATTTGAATGATCAGACTCAAAAAACTGTCAGCCATCCTATTATTATCTCTCCTGGCCACTATTATGGCCACTATTATTATGATCCTGCCCGGTCTCGGCCAGTGTTACGGTCTTCCCGCTCCGGATGAGGGAGAAGAGCGCATCTTTGCTCAGAGCGCATGTGCCGGCGTCAGCAGCGACCCGCCCAACCCAACCGTCTTTACAATAGACGAGCCAAGGACCATCACCAAACTTGGCACATACCACTATGGTTCCGGAGTAGCTCCGGGGACGATCGGGCTCCGAGGCAAGCAGGGCAAGACCTACGGTCCCTGGCAGGCGGAGGGAGAACCCGGCCAGGGAGGAGTTCCCGATGCTTACTGGATCGTCTACTTGAATCCGGCATTGGAGCTTGCCGCGGGAACCTATACTATTATCGACTCCAGTCAGTCGACCTGGTCCTACACCTATGAGAGCAATGATTGCGGGCTGGCCTCAGTCATCGGCCTCAAGCTCGGCAGCGGTGGCGGAAAATCCCCGCCCTGTGCCGGAGAGGCAGATGATTATTCTCCCCGCAGCCCCACCGACCTTTACACCGCCGGGCCGGGACTGGCTCCGGGCAGCTACAATATCTGGTACGGCAAGAGGACCGGCACCCAAATCGGAACTCCTGACCGATGGAACAGGCTTGGGCCCGAGGAGCTGGCTGACGGCAAGTTCTATGTCTTTGATGTGACTGCTGCCCGGCTGGCCGAGAGCACTCCCCAAATGGTGAACCCCATGCTCACAGACCCAACCCCCGGACAATCCCTGGTCTGGCTTAAGCTCAGCTCTGAGGATGCTTATGTGGTCTGCTTTGATGGGCCTCTGGGCGGCGGGCTGAACCTGGCCGGAGCCTGGAAGATGACCGGGCATCAGGAGGGCTTTAACGATTGGAAAGGCGACCTCAATCTGAACCGGGACGGCACATTGCAGTGGACCGAGACAGAGGGGGCAAATGTGGGAGCGAGCCGAGAGGGGACCTGGCAGTTCGATGGAACCGTCCTCACATTGGAATGGACATCGCCGGGCGGCGGACAGACCAGGTGGAAATCGATGTCTGTGTCTGAGAATTCGATATCATCCGGCACATACACTGTGGAGCGGGCTCCGGGTGGGACCTGGTCTGCGATGAGGTGAGAGAAGGGACTTGCATCCTGTTTCTTTTTTCTCTTTTCACTTTTTATTTTTCCTTTCGCTGAAATGAGCGGCGAAGTGGCTTATGGGGTTGGGAAAGTACTTATTCCAGAAGCATACATGCTAAATGCTCAAAATCGTCTCGGGATTCGATAATACGATATGAGCTGCATGAGTATCCGAGATCATTGCGGGGTTTGCCAAGCTGGCCAAAGGCGCGGGACTTAAGATCCCGTCTCGCAGGAGTTCGCGGGTTCGAATCCCGTACCCCGCATTAAATTGAGTCGCGACATAGCGATCCATTGAGATGAATTCCTAAACTTATTAATGGTAATTTGGATTGAAATTTGCCGCTCGCACCAAGATACGATTTAGGCAATGACGCAAACGATCTTCAGATTTAAGGAGTTATCTCCAATAGGGCGAAGGTAGCAGACGGATGAGGTCGTTCATCTATCTAGGACGTGTAAGCCTGTTCCAGCTCATCGCCTGTGCCCGCCAGGGGCGACAAGTTTTTATTGTCATGATGCATGCTAACTATGTTATTCAGTGTCGATTTTGAGTGGCATTGTGTAAAGGAAAAACATGAGAACCAACTTTGATATGGCAAGATCACGGCGCGCAGAGCTTCTGAACCTTATTGCCGGCGCGGCCGATGAAATAGCGGCAATAGATCGTAGTTTGCCGGTTTTGTATAGTCAAGCCCTAGAGGCTGATCTTCTCCAGAACGAAGAAAAAGCACTAGCACAATGCTAGTGCACAGATTTAAAGCAGATACACTGATACGGTGGGCGATTAGAGCCAATCGCCAGCAGCTTAAGTAACAGAAAGCCATGCTTCTGCCCATCTTGGAGAGTTAAAAATGGTTAATGGAACAGTGAAGTTTTTCAACAGAATCAAGAACTCCGGTTTTATAGCGGGCGATGATGGAAAGGACTATTTCGTGCATGCAACAGGTCTGAAGCCTGATGTCACTATCGATAAAGGCGATAATGTAAGCTTCGATGTGATATACGGCGAAAAAGGCCTCACGGCAGATAAAGTAGAGAGACTTTAGGAAGCTATTACGGGCCGCAAGGCTCTTATTCCATCTTTTATTCATCAAATAGCATCCGATTGATATCGGTTTAAGGGTGATCTCGTTCACGGGAATAGCCAACTCCATGGCATTTCAGAATCAGATCGGCCTCCTTCGATAAATCTCTGTGCAATTCCACCTAATTGAATAGCTGCAGGCTTGACTGAAATCTCTTGCTACTAGCCGCAATGTAATCTATTATTATTAGGTCGCATTATCTCGGAGCGACTCAGAGACTTTTGACCAACTTTTTTTTTAAACCAACAGGTATATAGGTAAGGAACCCGATGAAAGCTATGTTGCACTTTGCGTCGATTCAAAGAGATTTGTTGAGATGTTTTTGTAGCACGATCGGTTCTTTGAATCGATAACAAGGTAAGTGAATCAAATGTTTGAGAGAAAAT
>DAONES010000095.1:0-6728 GCA_035403205.1 Methanothrix sp.
GAGTCAAAGCTTCCCGAGATCAAGTCGGACCTCACAATCCGCAGAACTCAGGCCCAACAGGCCATGGGGGCCATCTCCCTCTCCGAGACGCACATAGCCACGGGCGGAGTGCATTCCGTGGGACTCTTTGCCGGGGACGGGCCGATCACCATCATCGAGGACATAGGCCGGCACAACGCTCTGGACAAGGCCATCGGCTATGCTCTCCTTCAGAGCCCGGTGCCGGACCTTCGCCGGACCTTTGTGGCCTGCACCGGCCGGGTCTCCTCAGACATGGCTCTCAAGTGCTCTGTTGCCGGAATTCCTGCTGTAGTCTCCAGGGGAGCCACAACCAGCCTTGCGATCTCCATCGCGGAGAGAGTTGGCCTGTGCATCATCGGTTTTCTGCGGGGAAAGAGGCTCTCAGTCTATACCTGCCGGGAGAGGTTTGTCATTGACTGAAGGCTGCCCATGGGAGGAAGGCCGTGATGCCTCGGGCGGCAAGTGTGCAGAGGCACTGAGGCGCAGCAGGACGGCAAAGCCTGGCAGGCGGCATAAACAGCTTCTGAGGCGGGCATGATCTGCTCATTGTGCGGCGAGAGGGCCATTTTATCCCAGCGCCACTCTGGACAGCATCTCTGCCGGGATCATTTCATCCAGGATTTTGAGAGACGAGTGGCAGAGACTCTTCAGAAGAGCAGCATGGTGGGAGAGGGCGAGCGCATTGCTGTGGCGGTGAGCGGGGGAAAGGACAGCACTGCTCTTCTTCTCAGCCTGAGCCGGGTGCTGGCGGGAAGGGACGCCGAGCTGGTTGCGGTGACCGTGGATGAGGGAATCGCCGGATACCGGGATGATACAATAGTAGCTGCAAAGTCCATCGCCGCCCGGCTGGCCATTGAGCATCATATCGTCTCTTTCCGGGAGGAGTACGGGCTTGACCTGGACGGGATGGTTTTGGGAAAGAGGGTCGCGCCCTGCACCTATTGCGGCGTCTTTCGCAAGAGCGCCCTCAACCGGGCTGCCAAACGCCTCGGCGCAGACAGGGTCGCCACCGGCCACAACCTGGATGATGAAGCCCAGACTGTGATGATGAACTACCTGAAGGGCGACATTGAGAGGCTCCTCCGCTTCCGGCCCAGGAGATCGCAGAAGGGGCTGGTCGCCCGCATAAAGCCCTTGCGGGAGATTCCTGAAAAGGAGATCGCCCTCTACTGCATGGTAAATGATGTCTTTGTCCAGTCCAGGGAGTGCCCTTATGCCAACCTGTCCCTGCGGGCGGATGTGAGGGACATGCTCAGCGGCCTGGAGAGGGAGTCGCCTGGAACGAAGCATTCGACGGTGCAGGGATTTGAAAAGATCCTGGCGATGGCGCAGGGCAGTTATGCCCAGATGGAGCTAGCCGCCTGCCAGAGGTGCGGCGAGCCGTGCGTCAAGGAGCTGTGCAAGGCCTGCGAGCTGCTCGGAGAGCTTAATATCTCTGGTTTTGGCGCCCAAACGATGTTTATAAGGAGTATCTAAAAAATTTGAGTAACCTAAATAAATTATGGCAATGTAATCAACTTTCAATCAGATCGAACGAGATACCATTCGATGCGCCTCCCACATTCACATTTGTATTTTTAATTTTTATAGCGTATTCGACGATCTTAGTATCTATATTAAAATAGCCGGTTGCCGGCCCCTTTTCCGGCATTTTACCCCCTGATAATAAAGCAATACCTGTTTTAATGTCGTCGTATACAATATGTTTTATCCAATATTTGCCTATTATTACTTCAATACCTTTTTGACAAATGGATTTTCCCTCGCCTTTAGCAATAATTTTGCTCACGTCTGCTTGGCACCAGCATTTTGCCACATCATCCTCCCAAAAATTAATTTCATCAGTTGCCGAAACAGACAAATGTGGATCAACTATAGCATTCTTCTCTGAGTGATCGCATTCTTGAAGGGTTTTCGACACAATATTCGATAATTGTAATAGTATGCGTGATTGTACCCGTACAGTGCTTAATATCTCGTTTACCTTATCGTCAATAGTCGCTTTTACTAATGGTGTATTATTCATTTCATCTAAAATAGTTTCCAGCTCTTTTTCTATTTTTGGCCAGAATGCCTCATAGTAGGTATTAAGATGGTCTTCCGGTAGGGCATCAGCGCCTAATGCACTATTTATCGAGTGTATGAGAGCATTTGTGCCTTCCTTATCCGCTTTAGCGCATTGAAATTGTGCTAATGGCCCTTTCATATCAGTTGGGTCCAGGTCCAGAAGGTAAGGGCACACATTGGCACCCTTAGTCTTGCAGAGTGCTCCTGCTTCAAAGAGAAGCCAATCAGAACTTATATTTTCCTGTGTCAAGCATATGATTCCAAAATTTGTTTCCTCTAATTGTCGTGATAATTCTAAACTCCATTTTACTCCCATTTCCAGATCAAGCTTAGACATCCATGGTTCAACCGATGGAACAATGATTTTAATCCATTTCCGTAAAGCTGTTGCAGCAGCTTGGCTTTTCAACCCTGACCAGCTTATAAGAACTTTCATAGCAATTCACCCGTTCCAGTGTCAGTCATGCCTATTTTTATCAGATCTTTCATTGTGAATAAATCTATTCTCATGAGATTAAATTCCATTATCTTTTATTTGCATCAACCCATGGATAGGATTGATATGAAAATGGGCCTCACGCATATCGGTGCAACCGCTCATGCATGCGATTAATGTTTCAGGAATGCCATCAAGTCACAATCCATTTCATGCTCATGAGTGACTGGCCAGGCATGACGGTTTCAATCGAAAGAATACCTCTCGAACGAGGGTTTAATCCTATGATGATCTACACCCTATTCAAGTGCTCACAGCATTCATTAAGCTCTATTCTGAACAACAATGTCCTTGCGATATCTGTCATACCTTGAAATGCTCATTCTATTATCATCAACACATCTCCTGACACCACGATTTCACCTTCTTTAATGCATATTTCCTTTATCACGCCATCTCTATTGGCTATTATATCATGTTCTATCTTCATAGTCTCCACAACGGCTACAGCATCTCCTTTTTTCACCGTATCACCTATGCTCACCCAACATTTGATGAATATACCCGACATGGGAACGGTAATTCCATCGCGAATTGGGCATGTATGCTTAGATTTCTCAATGACCATATTTGCTGGGGAAACCTCAACTCTATATGTCGAATCATCTACTTCTACATGAAATGCAATTGGACCGGTCATGGTATTAAATGTCTGAACCGGCTGAGTTGGGATTGTTTTTCTAAAAGTAAGGCTTTCCTCTACGGATAATCCCTGAAAGAATTTGAGTGCAACCTGAGGATATAGGATATAGGTCAAGTAGTCTTCATCCTTCCTGGCTAAGTTTATAGCATCGAGCTCTCTTTTCGCCGCTTCCCATTCTTGCTGCAGGAGATCTGCGGGACGCACGGTGATGGGCTCCTCGTCGCAGAGCACCTTCAGCCTTACCTTGGGATCGACCATGGCCGGAGACTTTCCATAAAGGCCCTTGACATAATCCTTGACCTCTTTTAGGACCATCTTGTATCGGTCGCTTGTGATTACATTAAGAACCGCCTGGGTGCCTACTATTTGGCTCGTGGGTGTTACCAGAGGAGGATAGCCCAGATCTTTTCGAACCCTCGGTATCTCTGCCAAAACATCCTCCCATTTGTCCATTGCCTTCTGCTCAATTAGCTGGGAGACAAGGTTGGAGAGCATGCCGCCCGGAAGCTGATAGATCAGGACATTGGTATCCACCCGTGCCGTGATGGGGTTGAAGACCGGAGCATAAATTTCTACAATCTTCTCGAAATACCTCTTGATCTCAGTGAGCAGCTCCAGATCCAAGCCCGTGTCGTATGGTGTCCCTTGAAGTGATGCCACCAGGCTTTCCGTAGCTGGCTGAGAGCTTCCGCTTGATAGCGGGGAGATGGCCGTATCCAGGATATCGACTCCAGCCTGGCAGGCGTGGAAGTAGCTCATCTGAGCTATGCCGCTGGTGCAGTGCATATGGAGGTTCACCGGCAGGTTGACCTCCTTCTTAAGAGCGGCAATCAGGTCGTAGGCATTCTTAGGAGTTATCAGTCCCGCCATATCCTTGATGCAGATCGAGTCGCATCCCAATTCCGCCAGCTGGACGGCAAACTGCGCGAAGGCCTCGTTGCTATGCACTGGGCTGATGGTATAGCTGATGCCGCCCTGAACACGCTTTTCCATCTTTTTTGCTGCTTTGATAGACCGCTCCATGTTGCGAATATCGTTTACAGCATCGAATATCCTGAAGATGTCGACACCGTTAATGGCCGCCTTTTCCACAAACTTGTCCACTACATCATCAGCATAATGCCTATACCCGACCAGATTCTGCCCGCGAAGCAGCATCTGCATCGGAGTATTCGGCATGGCCTTCTTGAGTGCCCTGAGCCTCTCCCAGGGATCTTCGTTCAGATACCGAATGCAGGTATCGAACGTAGCTCCGCCCCACGTTTCCAATGAGAAGAATCCAACCTGGTCCATCTTCTCTGCTATGGGAAGCATGTCCCGGGTCCTCATCCTGGTAGCCAGAAGAGACTGGTGGGCATCCCTAAAAGCGGTCTCAGTTAGTTCGACATTGCCCATAAAATCGTTTTGTCTCATAGCTCGTGGATTAAAATACTTTTTGATCGTCGAACACATAAGTAAGAAATTCTTTGCCAATACCATTAGAAAATTCCGGGGATTTTATAACACACTAAGGCATCAAAGATCAAAGTAAACGAATCTAATGATATTCATCTTTTTCCGTTTTCCTTCGCATGATATTCAGGAAAGTCCTCTACTAATGGGAAAAATGAAACCGTTTAGTGTTATGTTTGATAAAAGTCGATCATTTCATTAGCGTTCAACGAAATCTGCTGGAAACGACCATTGATTTAAAGGCTGCAACGAAATCCCTTTTAAAGATCGTATCGAAGTACAGCATATGTAACCGTTTTTCTCGCATGATAGGTGATTTCCTTTGACACTGTCGGGTACCTGGCCGAATTAACCTGCTCTAAAAAAATGGTTAATACACCGTTACCCTCTTCACGCCCTCAATCTCCATGAGCAGGCGCACCAGGTCGCCGGGAATCTTGCCCTCGGTGATGAGGGTCAGCTTTGGGCTCTCCACAAAATAAGGATCGTCGGAAACCGCCTGGCGGATGGACAGGCCGCTGTTGGCCACGGCGCTGGCCACGGCGCCGAGCAGGCCGGTCTTGGCAGCATTGACTGGAGTGATCTCGATTACACCCAGGCCCAGGATTGGGGCCACATCACCCAGAAATGTCATGGAATGCACATTCTTGAAGATCCTCCACAGTTTTTCATCATCGCGAATGGCCTGCGCAGTGGTGTCCACGACGCGGCGGTCTACATCCAGCTCCTTGGCGATCTGGGCATGAGGAATCTCTATCCGTCCCGAGACCACGCGAGAGTCATCATTGATCTGAAAGCCCCTCTGCAGGATGAGACGGATGACCTTCTCCTGAGCCGGGAACCTCTTGAACTTATCCAAAATCTCCTGCCACATCGTTGGTCCTTTCCTCCAGATTAGGAGAACATCTCTTTAGGAGGCTGACGGTACTCCTTTCTAGCCCTGGCGATGGTCTCTTCCAGATGCCTCTGTGTGATATTACAGTCATCCATGATGGCATGGTGTAGCGCAGCCTTGAGGACCTTCTCCACCAGATCCCTTCCCGAGAAGCCCTCTGTCTGGCGGGCTATCTCTCTCAGAGATACGTTCTGCATGGGCACGGGCATGGTGGCGGCATTCTTTTCCAAGATGACGAGCCGCTCCTCGTGGCTTGGCAGCTTGAACTCTATCTCCTCCTCGAAACGGGAACGGACCGATGCATCCAGAAATTCAATCTGGTTGGTGGCCGCGATGGTGCAGACCCCCTTTCGATTGGAGATACCATCCATCTCCGTGAGCAGAGAGTTGACGATCTCCGAGACATCGCCTCTCAGATCCTGATACCTCCTGTCGAGGGCTATCGCATCCAGCTCGTCGATAAATATGATGCATGGTGCGCTTTCGGCAGCTTTTTCATAGAGGCTGTGAATCTGCCTGGCGCCTTCTCCCACGAACTCTCCGATGAGGCTCGTTGACTTGACCGCCAGCATCGGCACACCTGTCTCGGCAGAAAGAGCTTTGGCGATCATGGTCTTTCCGGTTCCGGATAGGCCGTAAAAGAGGATGTTGCGCGGCGCCCATCTCCCAAATTTCTCCGGATCGGCCAGGAATCTCTTTACGATCTTGACCTTGCGCTTGGCCGTCTCCTGGCCGACAACATCATCAAAGCTTACATTATAAACTACTGTCTTCTTTGGCTCCTCTTTGGCCTCCACCTTGACGGTAGTCTGCGAGCCCATCACCGAATGCCTGGGATGGACTTTGACTACCTGGAAGGCAAAATCCGGATAGAGCCTGCTATCAAATAGATAGCTGCCAGAGAGCAGCTTTTCCCCGTACCACTGTTCCTGGGCATAACGCTCGAATAGCTTGGAATCGGAGACGACAGGATGCTCCTGAAAGACGCTCTTGAGCGGATAGCCGGCCGGGCGCAGGAGCACAAACCTTGCGCCGATTGCCTTTCGCTTCTCAGGCTTTGCCCCCTGTGCCTTGCTCTGGCTCTTTTGGATGGATCGCACGGCATAAATCTTGCCGGTATTGATAGTTAAATGTATTGGCCTCTGGCCGCCTCT
>DAONES010000096.1:0-1784 GCA_035403205.1 Methanothrix sp.
CGCTGAGGGTGAGATTTGAACTCACGAGGTGCGATGCACCACTGGTTTGCTCGTCCCGCCCTCCGGATGGAGAGCAGTACCTC
This sequence comes from Methanothrix sp., assembly GCA_035403205.1. Taxonomy (GTDB): domain Archaea; phylum Halobacteriota; class Methanosarcinia; order Methanotrichales; family Methanotrichaceae; genus Methanothrix. The sequence continues at coordinate 84 of DAONES010000096.1, forward strand.
AAGACCAGCGCCGTAGGCCGCTTGGCTACCTCAGCTCAGCGAGCCATCTTTGCATCAATAGCTCTTAAGCCTGACGATTCGATAATCTTAATACCCTTAGCGGCCATTTTCTTTCGATGCTGATTAAAGACGTCTCCATAATCGAGGCCGGACATCTTCAATCTGGCCGGGACATTCTCATCGATGAAGGGAAGATCGCCAATGTAGGACGGGACCTTATGGATGAGAGCGACGACGAGCCCATCGACGGGCGGGGAAAGCTCGCTATCCCCGGTCTCATCAACGGCCACACCCACCTGGCAATGACCCTCCTGCGGGGTTATGCGGACGACATGGAACTCATGCCCTGGCTGCAAGAGAAGATCTGGCCGCTGGAGGCCAAAATCACCGAGGAAGACGTCTTCTGGGGGGTGAAGCTGGGCTGCCTGGAGCTGATTCGCTTCGGCATCACCTGCTATAATGACATGTACTACTTCCCGGACACCACTGCCCAGGCCACAAAAGAGATGGGGCTGCGGGCCTTTCTCTCCGGAGTGGTCTTCGATATGAAGCCGGAGCTTCTGGACCAGGTGGAGCCATTCATCCGCCGCTGGAAGGGCGACGAGCTGATTGTCCCGACCGTGGGGCCGCATGCTGCCTACACCTGTTCGGAGGAGACGCTTCTCAAAGCCAAAGAGATAGCCGACCGGCACGATGCCATGATCCACATTCACCTCTCCGAGACCCGCGAGGAGGTGGACGGATTTCTGCTCAGCAAAGGCAAGAGCCCGGTGGAGTACCTGGACAGCCTGGGCCTGGTTAATGAGCGGCTGGCTGCGGTGCACTGCGTCTGGCTCTCCCCCGAAGACTGCCACCTTTTGGCGGAAAGGGGGGCCAACGTAGTGAGCTGCACAGAGAGCAACCTCAAGCTGACTTCTGGCATTGCTCCTCTGAATACCATGATGCAGGCGGGCATAAACGTCTGCCTGGGAACAGACGGAGCCTCCAGCAACAACAACCTCAGCCTCTTCGAGGAGATGAAGACCACCGCCATTGCCCAGAAGAACGCCTACCATACCCCTGCCGCCTTCTCTGCTGAGCAGATCTGGCACATGGCCACTGAGAATGCCGCAAGGGCTTTCAGGCTTGGCCTCGGCCTGCGCCCCGGAGCCCTTGCAGACCTCGCTCTGATCGACCTGAAGAAACCCTGGTTCTGGCCGCAGAGCAATATCATCTCCCATCTGGTCTACAGCATGTCCGGAGGTGTGGACACAACCATCGTTGCCGGGAAGGTCCTGATGCAGAACGGAGTGATACCGGGCGAAGAGGAGATCCTGGAGAAAGCCCAGGAGCGCTTCCTGCGCCTGACCTCCTGACTTTATTATCTCCGCTTCATCCGCATTCTCTCAAGATTCTTTTTTGCGTTCTGGTGAATTTTAGAGGAGTAAAAAGCATCAAGTAAATTACACGACTCGAAATCATCGCAGCTTGCACATGTGGAAAATCCCTTATCATCGCAACACTTTCTAATAGAGCAGCTTGCGCATCCAATAAAAAGACCAAGATCTGATCGGCATCCAAAGCAGTTTATATCTTCGGCATTCAAGCTTTGTATCCCGAATCGCTCAAGGTTCTCCCTATAGAGAGCTGACCATTCTTTCGCCGTTTTTTGCCTTAGTTGATCATCGTTTTTTAATGTGGCAATATGAACCGGGCACATTT
>DAONES010000096.1:1884-6648 GCA_035403205.1 Methanothrix sp.
TCAGATATCGCCTTCTTTCGCAGCAGCCGGTTGTAGGCGATGGCAAATCTGTGCGCCTCGTCTCTGATCTCCTGGACAAAGAGCGATGCCTTTTCATTCTTCTTGATGGCAAGAGGCCCATCCAGTCCCGGAGCGTAGATCTCCTCCTCACCTTTTGCCAGGGAGATGATGGGAATCTTCAGCCTCAGCTCTCGCAACACGGCCAGAGCGGATGACAGCTGCCCTTTCCCCCCATCGATAAGAATGAGGTCAGGCATCTCCTGCATCTCCTCTTTGAGCCGGGAGTAGCGGCGCCGCACAACCTCGGCAATGGAGGCGAAATCGTCTATTCCCTGCACACTCTTGATCTTGAAGCGGCGATAGTTGCTCTTGTCCGGCCTGCCTCCCCGGAACTGCACCATCGATCCCACCGAGAAGGTGCCTGCCAGATGGGAGATGTCAAAGCACTCAATTACCTGAGGAGCCCTGGGCAGATGCAGCGCCTCCGCCAGGGCCTGAACCTTCATCCGGTCTGCGAAAAAGCCAATATCCAGATTCTTCCTGGCCAGCTCCAAAAGCTGCTTCTTCTCCCCATGTCTTGGAACTGTGACATGAACCTTCCTGCCTTTGAGATGGGTAAGGAAATCCACCAGTGACTCTTCGAGGGGCTCATCGACTATCAGCTCCTCGGGAGGCTCGCGCTCCGAGTAGTACTGCACCAGAAACTCCTCCAGGAAGTTGTCGCTCTGGGCGAAGACAAACTCCTCTTTGCCTTCCAGAGTGCCCCGGTAGACCTTGAAGAGCATGAGAAAGACGCTTCCGTCTTCCGCCCTGTAGCTGATAATATCCTGATCGTACTTGCGGCTCTTTTCCACCTGCTGGCGCTCCTCTAGATGCTGCAAAGCCGCTATTTCATCCCGAAGCTGTATTGCCCTCTCAAACTCCTGGCGATTTGACAATTCAGCCATCTCCAGTTGCAGAGACTCTAAGAGCTCTTTGCTCCTGCCCGCCAGAGCAAAAGCGGCTCTCTTCACCCTGGCCTGGTAATCGTCCTGGGATATCTTTCCAGTGCAGGGTCCCGCGCAGTGGCCCAGATGGTAGCGCAGGCAGGCGCGCCTGGGCAGCCTCTTGCAGGTGCGCAGGCCGAAGGTCTTGCGAATGAGCTGATAGACAAATGTCCTCTCCCGGGCGGAGGTAAAGGGTCCAAAGAATAAGCCCTTGCCTGATGCTTTGCGGGAGACTCTGATGCGCGGGAAGCTTTCGTCCGTCAGCTCGATGAAGGCATAGCGAGAGGAGTCTTTGAGCTTGATGTTGTAGCGGGGCTGGTGCTTCTTGATGAGGGTGTTTTCCAGGAGCAAAGCCTCCACCTCGGTGTTGGTGACGATGAACTGCACTCCTTTTGATGCGAGAACGAGGGCTCTAGTCTTTGGGGCATGGTCCTGCTTCTGGAAGTAATTGGCCACGCGCTTCTTGAGGTCCCGCGCTTTGCCTACGTAGATGATATTGCCCTGATCGTCAGTGAACAGATAGCATCCGGGATTATGAGGAATGGCATCGAGTGAGATCATGCTTTACGGTAGACAATAGCATTCCGGCTATTTTACTGTAACTTCTGCTCTTGGTTGGCAGGATGGCTGCGGCTGCATTAATGCTTGAGAAAACGAAAAAGCTGGAAGATCAGCAGGAATCGCGATGGGACTATGCGGCAATAGATTGGGGGGCTTGAGCCTTTTGTGCGAAAGGAAGTAATCAAAAGGAAGAAGGCTCCAATAGATGGCATGCATTTTTAACTATTTGAGTTTAATTAAATGTGCATCGGCACGTTTCTCCCTGAGAATAGCCATCGTAGTAATATCCATATTCCTGATAGTAATATTTGGGATATTGGTATTGATAATCTCTTGAACATCGATGGTGGTAATAAGTACATTATTTCTCTCTCGCTTCGGCCAGCATCCTCTGCTTTTCTCTATCTCTGATTTGATCCTCAACATAGATTCAGGACCGCATAGATCCTTTCCTGAACAGAAAACGTTTTAGCTTCTGAGGATCAGTCTCAGGAACAGTTAAAAAAAGGAGACCTACCCGTGAAAGAGATCGCATCCAAGTGTCTCACGAAAGTGAGGGCAGAAAAGCCGCTCATACATCACCTGACCAATTGGGTTACCATTTACGACTGCGCCAATATTGTAAAGGTATTTGGAGCCTCTCCGGTCATGGCCCATGCCAGAGAAGAGGTAGCAGATATGGCAGGCATAGCCAGTGCTCTGGTCCTGAACATCGGCACCCTCACCTCAGATTTTGTGCAGTCCATGATAATAGCCGCAAAGAGCGCCAATAAGAAGGGAATACCGGTGGTCCTCGATGTCTGCGGAGCCGGAGCGACACGATTTCGCGATGAAAAATGCTTTGAGATCCTGGATCAGGCAAAGGTGAGCATCATAAAGGGAAACTCCTCTGAAATCGCCCGAATCGCCGGAGAGAGCGTCTCTACAAAGGGCGTGGATGCTTCGATTGTCAAGAGGAATCTGCAGGAGATCGCAAAAGATCTGGCGGCAAAGAGAGAATGCACGGTGGTCATCACCGGAAAAGAGGATATCGTGGCTGATAGCAAGAGAGTGTTTGTGGTAAAGAACGGCCACGAGATGATGGCAAATATCGTGGGCACAGGATGCATGGCCGCATCAGTGATAGGCACATTTGCCGCAGTGGAAAAGGATTACCTCGGTGCGAGCGTTGCCGGGCTCGTCAGCTATGAGGTGGCAGCAGAGCTGGCAGCGGCAAAGGCAGAAGGGCCGGGCAGCTTCAAGGAATTGCTCTTTGATGCCGTGTTCAATCTCGATGCGAAAATGGTTGAAAAAATGATGAAAATAGAGGACGTGCGGAGATGAAATCGATGCAGTTGATGCAATTGAGGAGGACTGAGGAGTGAAAGGATACTACTTCATAACCGACTGCAAATTGAGCCGCGCCGGAAACGAGAGCGATGTGCTCTCTGCCGTCTCCTGCGGAGTGAAGGTCGTCCAGTACAGAAACAAGAACGCGGAAACGCTGCAAATGTACCAGGAGGCAGTCCGGCTGGGCGAGATCTGCCACAGCTCCGGCACAATGTTTCTGGTTAACGATCGAATAGACATCGCCCTGGCGGCAGAGGCTGACGGCGTCCATCTCGGCCAGTCAGACATGCCCTGCCCCACGGCCCGCAGGATTCTCGGAAAAGAGAAGATCATCGGCGTTACCGTCCATAACCTTGCTGAAGCGCTGGAGGCGGAGAGCGTCGGAGCTGACTATCTGGGAGTCTCGCCCATCTATCAGACTGCAACGAAACCAGATGCCGGAAAGCCGGCTGGCATCAGGCTGATCGAAGAAATCCGGGCAGAGGTGGACATCCCATTGGTTGCCATCGGCGGCATCAACCACGACAACGCCAGCGAGGTCGTAAGGGCAGGCGCGGATGGCCTGTGCGCCATATCCTGCGTTGTAGCTAAGGAGAATGTGAAAGAAGAGATTGCAAAGTTTCAGGCCCTCTTCAGATAAAAGATGTCCCAATAAGAATCAGCTATCTTCTCACGGAGTCGGCGCCGGGGGTATTCCCGCTGCCTCAAACTCCTTTTTAACTGCTTCTCTGATATCGCAGCCGATAACCTTCGCCACATTCCTTCCCGGAAGAGGAACCTCCAGACGAAGGGTCAGCTCCGAGTAGCGGGAGTTAAGAAGCAGCACATTGACGGGTCTGTCCTTGAGCACCAGTGGGTGGCTCTTTACGGCTCTGAGGATGATCTCCCTCGCTCGATCAATGTCCGAGGCCTTTTCAATGTCAAAATCGACATTCCAGATGATCTCCGGCTCTCTTATCGACCAGTTGATTATCGGCTCGTTGCCGATGATGCTATTGGGCACAATTATTCTCTTGCTGTCTGAGGTGCGGATCACCGTATGCCTGAGAGTCAGATCTTCTATCTGGCCGTACTCACCTCTGAAGTCGACCAGATCTCCCACCCTGATGGGCTGGAAGATGGCAATGAAGATGCCGGAGGTGAAGTTTGATAGCGAATCTTTGGCGGCAAATCCGATGGCCAGGCCTGCGATACTTGCACCGGCAAGCACGGCGGTGACCAGGCTCTGCAGTTGGGGTATCTGATAGATAATGAGCATGAGACCGATGATGTAGATCGCGGCAGAGGCCAGTCTGCGCATCATGATCTGCATGGTCTCGTCCACCTTCATCTGCACTTTGATCACCATCCTGGGAATATGGTTTACCAGCATGCGGTCCACAATGCGCGCTGCTGAGCGGGTCAAGATGGCAATTAAAATTATGAAGAATGCATTTAGAAGGATTGAGGCTATGTCTAGGCTGCTGATTGCATTTGCCAGAATCTGAATGAAGACCAGATCAACATGTCTGCCAGTCGTTGAATCCACAGCCTTCTGAATCCAATTAGCAAGCAATATCGGATTGGTCATGCTCGCCACGGCTGTAAGATTCATAGATGCCTGCATAGAAATTCAGTACTTAAAGATTTCCGGGCTTTCTGGGACAATACATTTTCCGGATAAACGGAGAAAATGAGAAACTGGGAAAAATTGGGAAAATGCGAACATATTGGGAAAAAGTGCGGCCTGGTGCCGCTTAAGAGAACATTCGCAGAGCCTCTTCCGATCCCTGGATCTCGTCCCCGAGGACCTTTCTGATTGCCGCCTCGAAATCGCTCCTCTTAACCGAAGAAGCGCCTCTGCGCAGAGCATTCATGCCCGCCTCAACCACTATGGCGTGCAGGTCAG
>DAONES010000097.1:0-6439 GCA_035403205.1 Methanothrix sp.
AGCTGGTCCACAGCGATCCTATCTCCCGGCAGCAGATGCAGTCCGTATCTTATGGCAAGAGGAAGCAGAATCCTGCCATTGGAATCAATGCTAGTAATCAAGCTCGTTCACCCGATATTATGGTTCTTGCTCCTGGTTTATAAAAGACTTATTTTGAGATGAGGTTCATATGAGGTCTAGAGATGGACTACGGATGCGATATCCGGTCATATGAGGCGCCACTTGCGCCCTGGCCCCGCCAGGCAAAATGGCTGAAAAGATCTAGCAGTCTATGCTTTCGCAGCCGGACTGCTTTTTCTCTTCCACGGGGCTCTCCCGGAATTTTATCATCTTCTCTACCTCGAACTTGCCGGTGAAGGACTCATGCACCTTAAGGTCCTTGCTGAACATCTTATGCATCCTGGCGTCCGTCTGCCAGGTGCCATTAAAAGAATTCTTCGTCTGCAGGCCGACGGTATGCACGGGGCTTGCCTTCAGCATCTCCTCAATCCTCTTGGGATCGGTCATGTAGGACGCGGGATTGGTTGAAGCGAAGTAGCTGCTGCCTTCCCTCTCCATCTCGGTCACCGAGAAGGTCTCTGTGATCTCAGCACCGATGCCGCCCCAGAAAGCTTTGGAATGTATGTATTTCGTTCCCACCATGGGCGTCTTGCCGGAGTAGGTGAGCTTGTTGCTCTCCCACAGGTTCAAGGGCACGGCTGAGCCGTTATCCATTCCCGGAAGCTTAGCTGCCCTCTGTGCCTCAACGGTTCCGGAGTCCATTTCCAGATCACCGTCACCATACATAGCATTGTAGTATTCGAGAGCAAGCTGCCTGTCCTTAACCGAAACGCCCACCTCGAATGCGCCCGTTCCGGTTACCTTCAGCGAGTTGCAGAAATCGCCATCCTGGATCGGCTCGGTAATTGCCGGTGTGGCAAAAGCCGACTCCAGAGACATGAGCAATGCCAGCAACATAGCTACTGCGATGCCCTTCGTTGTTCTACCCCGTACTTAGGATATATTGGCATCTTCTAGATAAAAAAGTTATTGTAGCCGCGACGGCAAAAGTTTCATCATACCCTTGAAACAACCTTCCTTTTCAGATGAACAAAGAACTCGCCGTGGTCATGGATGTCGCGGGAACCATACTGAGGATGTATCGTGTGGCCAAGGATATCGAAAAGGGCACCATTCTATCGAATGTGGTTACATGGGAGCTGATTATGGAACGGAAAGGCCGGGTTCTGGTTGTTCCTCAGATCGATCCGTCCCTCATGCTGTCATATCACCCTGATGATCGCCTGGGCAAGCTGATCGATGGTCGCGAACAATTGCTGGAGATAAGCTGCTCCAGCAGTCCGGTCTCAAAGTCCCGGGCCATGGCCATTCTAGCCGGCAGCCAGGCTAAAATCGGCGATCTCATAGACGTTTACCGGAATGTTGCAGCCAGATGTCCGGGCAATTACATTACCGCAGGCATGATCATCGATGCCCAGCTGCAGGAGGTTGCTTACGCGCTGAGCACAGGAGGAGCACCTTTTCCCGGTTTGAAGGATGTCCTGGCCACACTCAAGGATATGGGAGCTGATATTTTTGTGGCTTCCGGAGACAGCATGAGAAGCCTTGCCTATCTGAGAGAATTGGGCATAGACCTCTCACGGGTCTATCCGGTCTCTGGACCTATGAAAAAGAAGGAGATCGTAGTCAACCTGAAGAGCCAATACAGGCGAGTGGTAATGATAGGGGACGGTCTGAACGATCTCTACGCTCTGAAGGCGGCGGACCTGGGGATTCTGACCGTGCAGCAGGATACCCGTCCCACCCAGAAGCTCCGGCAGGCCGCTGACAGGATAATAACGAACATCCAAGAACTGCCTAAAATATTAGGTGGTGATGGTTGAATGACGATTGGCATATTCTCCAAATAACTGCCATTGTTAATTGTCTTCCAAGTATATCCATCTAATTCGGGCGACAGATGGATTGTAAAGATGATTGGAAAATATTCGTGCAATCGGGTAATTCTTCGAAAAGTATATATACATGGCCGATTTATTCATATACATTAACCTTTTAAATTTGCTTTGAAAGGAGATCGCACTGAAATGCTAGGGGTAGCTCGTAATGTTCGAAGAGCTTTTAGAGATATACAAGACAAAGGTTGAAGAGATTGAGAAGAGCAGAAAGGAGGCAGAGGCTATGCTCCTGCTGATTTCTGCGATTGAAAAAATTTCGAGCGATTTTAATTCCAAACAGAGCGATGTGGAGCTTTTAGGAAGGCTTATTGATCAGGTTGATCGCCTTTCCAAAGAAGTATCCGATCTGAAGAGCCAGCTTCGTGCCCGGCAGGGAAGGCCAATGCCCATTCAGGAAACAAGTTCAAGCGACGGCAAGGCCCTGGACAACCATGCCCGGTCCCTGATTGATATCATGGAAGAGAGGCCGGGAAGATACACGACCAGCGAGCTGGTGGAGATGCTTGGCTTGAATAAGACCACTGTGATCAGCGTGATGAAGCGCTCTCATGAACTCGATCCGATACATGTCAAGATGACGCAGGGCAAGAGGCGCAAGCTCTATCTTTCGTATGTATCGGAGAGCGAGGCGCAGACGACCGAAGGCGCGTCGTCCGAATCCAGCGATTCAGACCGGCAGAAGCTGGAGCTCATGGCCATGACGTAACAAGAGCCACGATAGCAAATTATTTAACAAAATTGTTGACGATCTGAATGGGCAGAAAAAAAAAAACGACAATAGCAGAGGAGTGTGTCCCCTGCTTCAATTTCTCTTTAGCTTTCGCCTGTACAGGTATCCACCGACTATAGCGACCATTAGCAGAATGGCAACTGCAGGCATGAGCAGAGATGCAGACGCAGCCTTGACCTCTACAGGTATCTTAATGCTCTCGGAGATAACCGAATCGCCATTAATGTCGGTATATTTTATCTCGCTGTTTATGCCGTATTCCTTGGGCGTGGCGTCGGAATCAACGTCCAGCCGAAATACCACGGCCTTCTCTTCTCCTGGGGCGAGCGATCCGATAAATGCCTGATCGTCGGTGGAGGAGAACGGCTTGAAGATTGAAAGCCTTGCGATGGCATCCTTGACTGGGTCCTCGCCGATGTTCTTATATGTCGCCTGGATCTCCGCCTTCTTGGCTCCGGCTGAGAGAGACCCTTTTGAACTCGTGATCAAAAAGTCTGCCTTTCTCTCGACCATAATTGCCAGGGGAACGGTCTGATTGGCCTTCTGGTAGATATACGACACCTGGTAATTGGCTAGGGTGGGCGCGCTTCCGCTGGTGACGAGCTTGGACGCCTGCACCCTTGCGTTGTCCTGATAATCATAAGACAGGTTCAGGCTGAGCGGATAAAAACCTGCCTGGGCATGCTCCCCTATCTTTATGGTGAACTTCAAAGGCGATTGGGTCTTATCGCCCGACTTGAGGGACTGAATGACCTGATCGCCAGACTTTACCTCAATTTGGGGACTGGCAGAGAAAAGGCTCGCAGTTATGCCAAGTGCGGTCGGCTTCTTGTACTCTTCCTGCAGCTCGGCGGCAGCCAGTGCGAACTCCTTGGGATCTTTCGGAGTCTTATCTTCCTTGAAACCCATTATCCGCCCATAGTTGGTCAGGTCCACATAGAGGGAAACGGTATCTCCACGTTCAAACTCATCCGTCCCGGAGATGCTGGCAGAGATATCAGGACCGCCGTACATGGCGTAGTAATTGTCTCCGCCCAGCTCATAGGGTATGTAGGTATTTTGAGCCGAGGCTGCCGCTATCAGAGTCAACAGGCCAAAGCCAACCAGTGCCAATTTAATTCTCATGATCATCCACCTCTTGCCATCAGCTTGAGGGCTTTCTTTAGCTCATGCTTTGCATTCTCAACCACCGCACGGCGAATCTCCATGCGGTACATGAGAACCACGAAGACCGTGAAGGTCGTGAGCAATGCGAATATTATCGCCAGGACTGTAACGGTTCCGAAATTGTTGGTTATCAGGAATGGCGAGGATATCAGGGCGGCAAACCCAAATATAGTTGTAAGGCCCGAGGCAATGAGCGCCGATCCTATGCGCTTTGATGTGATCCTGAGAGCCTCCTGGGGCTCACCGACCTTCGCCAATTCCTCATAGAACCGCTCCATCATCAGTATGGCATACTCCGATCCGACCCCCAGAATCAATGCGCCCAGGCATGCCGTAAGGGGCGTGTATTTCATGTCTGCCTGATACATCACTCCCCCCATCCAGCCAATCACCACAAGCATGGGTAGTACCGGGAGAAGCGCCTTTATCAGATCCCTGTAGATCAGCAGCAGAACGAAGAAGATCAGCACCAATCCGAGCAGAGTCATCTCAGTCCGGCCTTGAGTCAGAGCACTGATAACGGTCGTCATCACCACGGAGTCTCCTGTCTCGCGCACGGAGACACCAGGAGGCGGCTGGTGCCAGGCGATATCTTTGTCGATCTCCTTGATCAGGCGTTCTGTGCCCTCTGCGCCCAGGTTGGTCAGAGCCTTGCCCACATTCAGCTTGATCAGGGCGGTGTCTTGGCCGTCCAGGTACTGAGAAAGAGTGACCGGAGGCAGCCCTTCGATTAGCGTTCTGATCTCGGTGGTATCATCCGGGATCACTCCACCATTGGATTGCTTAACCAGGGAAGCTATGCTCTGATAATCGTATATTTGATCGCGAGATTCCTTCAGATAGCTGGTGAAATCGTCCATCCAGTGCAGGATATTGGGATTGGTGATATCATCCGCCTGAACGATGAGGTCCAGCGTGTCTGTGCCTCCAAAGATATCGCTCATATGTCTGAAATCAATGAGGGGCGGCAGGTCCTGGGGAACGTAATTCTTGAAATCGGTATCAACCTGTACCAGTGTATCGGCATAGATTCCAGCCAGTGACAGGAATAGAGCGGCGGCCAGCACCAGATGCCACCTTTGAATGCTATAGTCCGAGACCTTTCCGATGATCTCTCCGAGGGCTGAGTCTCCTGCTGCATTCGATACTGCGCTCTCCGCACTCGTCGACCTTTGAGACGCGCTTCTTCGCTCCATAACGTAGAGTATGGTGACTCCCACAAATAGGGCAGACAGGTAGCAGAGGAAGAGCCCGACCAGGCATAGCAGCCCGAAATCTCTGGTCATGGGCACAGATGACGTGAGAAGGGAGACGAATCCCATGGCGGTAATGATCAGGGCGATCATGACCGGCTTGGAGACGTTGCCGACTGTCTCTATCACTGCCTGCCTTGGCGAGCCGCCTTTGCGGAATTCTTCATCAATCCGGTTATGGAATTGAATGGCATAATCTATGCCGATGCCTATCAGCACAGGGAAGGCAGACATGGATACCATGGTGAATGGGATGTGAAGAAATCCCATAGCTCCGAAGGACCAGATTATGCCCAGGAAGACAATGGGTATGGGAAGCAGCGACCATTTCACATGGTTAAACGAGATGAACAGCGCCACGACCATGAGAATGCCGGCCAGGGCAAGAATGGGAGCGTTGCTCTTGGTCATCTCCTCGGTTATGGACTGCATGAGCGCCGGTTTGCCGGTAACTGTAACCACCACGTCCGGCGGAAAGTCTGCCATCTTCACCTGGCCGTTTGTCTCTGCATAAATCTCCCTCAGCTGCGCTTCTTTGAGGGTTACCGGCAGATCAATGGAGAGCATGGTGTGCTTTTTGTCCGGCATCATGGCATTTACCATGGCAAGATTATTGGGATAGGCGAGAATTTCGTCTATTCTCTCATGGCTTGGAATTTTTCGGACGCCGTTTTCGCTCTTCTCGGTATCTGCCACGATATCAGCAATGCTCGTCACAGCCAGCACATCCGGAGCCGTGCGTAGCTTCTGGGAGAATTTATCCATCGATCTCAGGATTTCCGGATTGGTGACATCGTACGCCTCGACGAGCACAGCTATGGACTCGGTAGCAAACTTTTCCACATAAAGGTGGTCGAAAAGCTGGTAGAGGGGCGAATCTTTGCCTACCATGCTCTCCGTTGTCATTCCTTGCATCTCGATCTGCTGGGCATAATGCAGAGCGGCGATAGTCAAGAGTATTCCTGCTACCGCTATTATAATCGGATTGTCTGCAATCCATTGCCCGAGCCTTTCCGCACCATTCATTGCGTTCTACCTCAAAACTGTTCGGAAATTACCAAACGTCCAGAAACATGCGAAAAGTACTTAAAAGTTGTGGTCTTCTGAAGATTGATGCAACGAGATGAGAAGGATATCCTGAAGATACATATGATCGATGCCTTCGTCAAAGTGGCAAATAGTTGCGGTTGTAGTGACGCGGTGGGTGTCCTGCGCGGTACACTGTTTTTGGCTGACAGGCCAGTCTCCATGGACGAACTGGTGGAAAAAACCGGTTACAGCAAGTCTACAGTCAGCGCCAATATGAGCACGCTGGAGCGGCAGGGTCTGGC
>DAONES010000098.1:0-6261 GCA_035403205.1 Methanothrix sp.
TGTGGTTATCGATCCGGTTCCAAGATTGATTCTCGAATCCCCATTTCACGGACACTGCGAAAGCGTTGGAATAAGCTCTCATTGTATCCAAGAGAGACTTACAATCTTGGTCAGTCAACCTAAGCTTAAATGTTATCGTCCTAAGCACGTCATATATGCAGGTGATTAGATGATATATGCTTTTCGGAGGTGTAGGCACGCGCTCATCCCCACCCTAATGGATGGGGTCTCCGCGCTGCTACGAAGATGAATCGAAGTCTGATACCGGCTGTCCTCATCATATCATTGATGGGATGTGTGGCAGCAATAGATTTTGAAAATGGCGTAGAGATGCGCCCAGGTGAAAAAGCGGCAGAACGGCTCTTTGAAAAAGGCATCGGCCAGCAATGGACAGGAGGCAATCCGCCCATTTCAAATTGGGGCAGGGGTCTTGATCCATTTTCCTATTACAACTATCAGGGGAAGACCTATCATAGATTCCTCAACTGGGATTACCTCTATCCGGGCAGCTACTGGTACACGCCCTACTACGGCTACTACCCATACACATACCACTATTACCGGTATCCTTACACGTACTACAGCGGCTACTGGTGGTCTTGATCGAATATGCGATGCGGGGCGGACCGGGATCAATCGGGTCGCCTCAACTCAACTTTTCTCTATCAAGTTCTGAGGGGCTGATCTTGAGGCCCACAGACACAGTCTCTGCCAGGACAGAAATGGGCTTCTTCTGGCAGCATTCTGGCTTAGGGAAGACTGGCGAATATGCAGGTCGCCTTCTTGCGGATCGGGACGATGAATGCCATTTCACTGCTGAACTGAAGTTCCTGGCATTTGTGACCCATTTCGTTCCCGGCGCAATAAAGGCAATATCGAAAATGACCTGGCATTCTTCTTGCAGGCGATTATGCATCGTCCGCATTTAATGCAGTCTGAAACATCCAGGAAATTGCCCCTTGCCAGGTCCACGCCCATCGGACGGGAGCTCAAGCACGACCCGCAATCACTGCAGATCTGTTTATCAATAGAGAACTCTAAAAAATCTAATTGGATCAATAATTGTAAATACTATTAATACTATATAATGGTGCATGGAGCGTCTTGCTGAGACCGGAACTGACAAGGAAATATGGGTTGAGATGCAAAGGCTGCTGAGTGCGATGAACCTCAAAGTGCAAAAAGGAATCATGCAGGATGTTCGTTACAAAACCATTGATCTCATGTAAATCGGAATCCTCGTTTCTATATAGCATCAACCAAAATTTGACTCAAGACTCCATTTTTTGTAGAGTCAGGAAATTATTTCTGGACTAGCAGCAATAAGTAGATGGAAGCAAAAGCATCGCCGCAATGTTTTCTGTCCATGGCAGCCAGCCCTAGCCCCCAGCCCCGCCAACCTTCTTCATGGGCCTGCCTAACACGCCTCTAGGAGGCAAATCGCAGTTATCTTCATGATTGCACATCATGCGTGTGCACAAACCAAGGATTCAACGGTACCATAAGGAATGACTTTATATAGAAGTTTATTCAATAGTAAACTGTTAAATTTATATTGCTTGAGGTAATAAATGGCTGGACAATTCAGTGGCACACCCATATACATTCTCAGAGAAGGCAGCCAGAGGACTGCCGGAAGAGATGCACAGAGATCGAATATAATGGCTGCGAAGGCTGTCGCCGGCGCCGTGAGGACCACTCTCGGCCCCAAGGGCATGGACAAGATGCTGGTAGACACCATGGGAGACGTGGTAATCACCAATGATGGCGTCACTATTCTTAAAGAAATGGATATAGAGCATCCAGCCGCCAAGATGATGGTGGAAATTGCCAAGACGCAGGACCAGGAGGTAGGGGATGGCACAACAACTGCTGTTGTTTTGGCGGGAGAGCTGCTCAAGCAGGCAGAGGAATTGCTGGAGCAGGTGATTCATCCTACGGTAATTGCGGCAGGCTACAGAGCTGCGGCTGAAAAGTCAATGGAGATTCTAAAAGGCCTGGCCATAGAGGTCACGGAAAAGGATGAGGATCTTCTCAGGAAGATCGCCGTCACCGCCATGACCGGCAAGGGTTCTCAATCCGCCAGGGTGGAGCTGGCTGATATGGCGGTTAAGGCGGTGCGGTCGGTAGTAGACGAGGACGGAACTGTTGATACCGACAACATCACTGTGGAGAAAAAGGTGGGTGGCGGAATCACCGACTCCATGCTGGTGAGCGGAGTGGTCATCGATAAGGATCGACTTCATCCCAATATGCCCAAGTCAGTCAAAGCTGCCCGCATCGCTCTGCTCAATGCCGCCATTGAGATAGAGAAGACCGAGGTCGATGCCAAGATCCAGATCACTTCCCCTGACCAGCTGCAGGCTTTCCTGGACCAGGAAGAGAGCATGCTCAAGGGCATGGTCGATAGGATAGTTGCCACCGGAGCCAATGTGCTTTTCGTCCAGAAGGGCATCGATGATCTGGCTCAACACTTCCTGGCCAAGGCTGGTGTCTACACCGTGCGCCGGGTCAAGAAGAGCGACATGGATAAGCTGGCTCGCGCCACAGGCGGAAGAGTTGTCACCAGCATCCATGAGATCTCCCAGAGCGACCTAGGCAAGGCCGGCCTGGTCGAGGAGAGGAAGGTCTCAGATGAGAAGATGACCTTCGTGGAAGATTGTGAGAATCCCAAGTCGGTATCCATTATTTTGCGGGGAGGAACGGAGCACGTTGTCGATGAGCTGGACCGGGCTATGGAAGATGCGCTTCGCGTTGTGGGCGTTGCGGTTCAGGACAAGCTGCTTGTGGCCGGCGGGGGTGCGCCTGAAGTGGAGCTGGCTCTGCGGCTGCGAGCCTATGCATCAACCGTGGGCGGACGCGAGCAGTTGGCTATCGAGGCCTTTGCTAATGCCATGGAGATCATACCTAAAACCCTGGCCGAGAATGCCGGTTTGGACCAGATCGATTCTCTTGTAGCTCTGCGAAGCCAGCATGAGAAGGGCGTGAAGGGCGCTGGTCTGGACATGGACACAGGAAAGCCGGCAGAAATGTTCGAACTGGGTGTGGTTGAGCCTCTGCGGGTCAAGACACAGGCGGTCAACTCTGCTGCCGAGGCTGCAGTCATGATACTGAGGATCGATGATGTCATAGCTTCCAAATCAGGCGGGCATGGTGGTGGCATGCCTGGCGGCGCAGGCGGAATGCCCGGTGGTATGGGCGGAGAGGACTTCGAGTAGAGTCCTCGACTGCCTTTGGCATCATTTTTTTCTGGTATAGGAGTTACGCAGTTGAATTGGAGAAAGAAATTATATTCGAGATAGTGACTAGAATAATTATTGATATTTCAATTTGAAGATTCAATTGATAACTCTGTTTCCTTTAGACCAGCAATGTGAAATCCAACTACGTAACTCCTTTGGTAGTAGAGAGGCTAAAATGGTAAATTGCGTTTTTTGCGACAGTTCGGATGCTGTGGGAAGATTTGTCGTCCCTGGTGCTTGGATATGCAGTTCCTGCATAGATCGTCTTGAAGAGCCATTGGATTGGAATCCGGTTGGCTGCTGCACTTAGGCGGCAATGGATAATCGACATCAATGAATAGCTATGAAGCTGAAATGAGATGTATGCTTCAGATTCGGAATTGTATAGCCTTGATATGGTTGCCGTATCAGGGTTGAGCGGGGCTGCAAAAAGCCACGTTCTCTCATATTGCAGCGGATCGGCTATATATAGCACTCAGGGCAAGAGAGTACTATGAGCAAGGAGAAGGGTGCTAAAGGAATGCCCAGTGACGGACCGGGCAAGCACGATCCATCAAGTTCTGTGAAGAGCAGTAAAGTGGATTCTGGTTTTGACAAAAAGACACGCAGCAAAGGATATGAGGGACCCAGAAAGAGTAAGCTTTGAACGGATTATCGCGGGCGGATCAAGAAGGTGAGACAAAATTCTCTGGTCATGGCTTTAAAGAAGCCTGAGAAATGGCTTCAGACGTTCTCCTTTTATTGACTCATATCCTGTAATTGCATTTTCCAGATGCTTCGTAGGACGGTAATAGAGCACCGGCCATGGCAAGGCATCGATTTTCGTCATCCTACGTCAGGCTAGATCATCAGGATCTCTGAAGGTCATCTGCATCTCATAGACCCCCTCCTCACTTCTCTTTTTCGTATCAAATCCTATATTTTTAAAAAGATTTAGCATTGGTCCATTCTCAACTAAAACCTCGGCCGTAAATCCCAGCAGCCCCATCCTCCTAGCCAGGTAAGTGAGATAAGATAGAAGATCGTGGCCCACGCCCATATTTTGGTACTCATCCATTACTACCAGCGCAACCTCTGCAGTATGCATCTTCTCATTTATCTCATATTGTCCAATTGCGGCTATGGTTTCTCTGTTATCTCCCTCAACAATAGCCAGGATCATCATGCGGTTGGCATAATCTATCAACCCGAACTCCTGCAACCTCTTATGGGGCATGTCCATTCTAACAGACATGAACCTGCGATACATGCTTTGGCAGGAGAGAGCATAGAAAAAGTCCTTCATCAAGGGCTCATCTCCCATCTTCACCGGCCTGAGCAGAAGGTGCAGACCGCTCCTGGTTGTCTTCAGCGTCTCTAATGCTACCGGATATATCCCACTTGCACCAGGTATGAATGCCTGATCCTTGTAGATAAACAAGAGCTTTTTGGCCTCATCAATTAGCCACGGCCTGAACTTGGGATGGGCGATAGCAATAAGGTCCATGGCCCGTTCCCGGATATTCTTTCCATGGAGATAGGCTATCCCATACTCTGTTACGACATAGTGTACATCTCCTCTAGTATAGGTCACCCCAGTTCCCTCCTGGAGGGATGGCACGATCCTGGAAATAGTGTCGTTGATAGCGGTTGAGGGAAGGGCCAAGATGCTCTTGCCGCCCCGTGCAAGCGCAGCACCTCTCATGAAGTCAGCCTGGCCTCCGATGCCGAAGTAGAATTTCCCGGCAATTGATTCTGCGGTAGCCTGACCGGTTAGATCAATTTCCATGGCACTATTAATAGCAGTCATCAATTTATTCTTGGCAATAATAAGCGGGTTGTTAACATAATCTATGGTCTTAAACAAAACAGTTGGATTCTCGTCCAGGAACTCATAGCTTTCTCTCTTGCCCATGCAGTAGGAGGCGACGGTCTTTCCCACATCGACTGACTTCCTGGTATTATCAACCACGCCTTTTTGCATCAAATCAATGATGCCGTCACTCAAGAGCTCGGTATGTACCCCAAGATGCTTTTTCTCACCCAAGTATGATACCACTGCATTGGGTATGATTCCATATCCAACCTGCAGCGTAGATTCATCTTCAATAATCC
The DNA here is from genome assembly GCA_035403205.1 of Methanothrix sp. Lineage (GTDB taxonomy): Archaea > Halobacteriota > Methanosarcinia > Methanotrichales > Methanotrichaceae > Methanothrix. The sequence continues at coordinate 5,337 of DAONES010000098.1, forward strand.
GGGCAACATACCTGCCTATTGCTTTGATGATGTCTCCAGGATCTTCAACCGTAAACTCCAGCAGAGGTTCATCGTAGGGAATAATGAAATCTATATCGTTTATATTTATGAATCCATCACCCTGAGTGCGAGGCATATGGGTGTTTATTTGGGCAACTACAATTGAAGCCTTCTGGATGGCAGCCATTACGATATCTATGCTTATTCCCAGGCTCATGTACCCGTGCTTATCAGGAAGAGATGTCTGGATCAATGCCACATCTATTGGTATTATCTCCCTTCGGATAAGGCCGGGAACAGCAGAAAGAGATATGGGTGTGTAGTCTGCTGCACCTCTGTTGATCGCATTTCTAGTGGCTTCGCTTATGAAGAACGAATCGATCCGGAAGTTATCACGGAATTTATCATCTAGATAGGGTGCTGTTCCAAGGGTCCATACGTGCAAGATCTCGATTCCGGAAAAGGCTTTGGGATTGGCGCCGACGAAATTCACCAGAGCCTGGACCAGGTATTGAGGCTCGCCGCAGCCCGTGCCTATGAAAATCTTATCCCCTGCATGGATATGGCTGAATATCTCTTCAACCGAAGCGAACTTCTCTAGCCAGGACTTCTTTAAATCGCCTATCAGGTTACCTCTATTCATTTCGTTCATTCTATTTTCGAGGGCATTTTGCAGAGATCGTCAATTTTAAAAATCGCCTAATATTTATTTTTATTTTAATACTAAATCAAATCTCTGAGGTATTTCCAATTCTTAAATCCGAGGAATAATTCTTATTATTGCTATCTTCATCTCATACTCCATCATGCCATTTTCCTTTTCCAACAATATGCATTCTGAGTCTTCATCCTTCAATATGCCGGCAGTGACTCTGGCCTGTTGGGGATCGCAAGCCAGCTCATCAATCCGGTTCTCCGACATCTC
>DAONES010000099.1:0-6235 GCA_035403205.1 Methanothrix sp.
AGAGGCAATCTGCATCCAGTTTGACCCGGAGAGGCTGCCCAAGAGGGCGGACGGCTCTTGTGTTCTACAGTAGACGACGCAGTAATTTCGTGGTTTAGCGCAAGATCTAGGGTTTCATGCGAAGGCCCTCGAAGAAGCCATGATCGCACTAATTATGACGGCGACCAAAACGTCCAGCTAATGATTGCATTATAAAGCGTATAATCAAGGATTGGCTGGAAAGCATTGTGGGGTGAGATGAGTGGCCATCTCGGAAGCGAAGTTGGGTAGATTAGGCACAGGAGGACCGCGAGGTGGAAAGATAGCTAAAAGATATGTTTTATCTTATTCATGTTTAAGATTAAAATGTCAAACAAAAAAAAAGTTTTGGGTGATTTGGTCTCTTGTGTTGCTAGTCCCTTGCTTATTTATACTGCCATGATGCAGGTCGCCCCATTTTTTCCGCACCTACCGTACCCCATTCATTATTGTTTGAATAAGATAAGGTAGATGCCGAGGGTCCGGGGCCATACAACGCCATATACATGCGGTCTTTGCTATCACCGAATGAGAGTGGATTATCATACATTACCAGCGAATCTGCATCAGACGACTTAATCTCCCAACCAATATTGCCTTCTATGACACCACCTGCAAACAGCTCGGAATCAGGAAGTGGGTCCGGGATGACACCGGCGCTGTTCTCAAAAGTGCTATAGCCAACTGATGATGGCCCTACTGCTCGAAGCCGATAGCTTCCACCAAACGTATCAGAACCTGATCCTGTGTATTTGGCATGAATTCTGGCTAGGAAGAATTGGTTACCGGGCTTCGGAAGATCATTGAATTGATCTTCTTTGAGGACAACATTCGTCGCGTCTGGGATAACACTCATCACCGTTATTTGCCAGTTATCACCAAGATCAACAGGTGTTCCCATTGGTACGGGGTTTTCCCTAGTCCCAACGTCCTGTGCGCTATATGTGGGTAGCGATTGAGCCGATTGAGAGTTTAAAGCGGAACTGGTCGCTTGTGTACTCAAATACTCGACATGCATGCTCTTTATGATTTCAAAGCTGGTATTTTTATCTAAGAGAGAAATAAAACTCACAATTTTTGTGGTTGTTTTATCGGATCTGACCTCGATAGGATACAAAGCACCATATACAGTCCTGCCAAAGTCATTTGCCCATGCTTCAGCCACGAGGCCATTTGTCCCATCGATTATAAAATCAGATATAAGAGGCGTTTTGTTAAATGAAGTATATAAACTATTCATCAAATAGTCCATCGTATCTCTACCGATAGGGATGGGGCCATCTAAATCCAAGGGAACTATGGCTGAAGCCCTTGTCGTTGACCCAGGATCCTCTTTTACATTGATAGTATAATATCCTGTGCTAGTGCCATCTTTTGGCGCCTCCCACACAGCGTCGGTGTAAAGAGTATCATTCGAGTTGAAGTCGACTTTCCAATTTCCTGCTGTTACGGAATAATCTTTTGCCGATACCGCATTAATGCCTAATAAAGCAATACATGCGATCAAAATGGCCAAAAGCTTTCCATTGAATATTCTATTCATCAAATCCCACCATATCTTATTTAAAAACTGGAAGATCCAACGAAAAACCTTTGGGTCAGACATGCCAACTTGAGGCCGGCAGAGAGATCACGCCAAGGCGTTTCATCCTAAATAGTGCAAGAGTTAAAATAGCATTCTGTTACCTCGAATGCGACCGGCGAGACAATCATACCTGCAGGCGATCTGCCCACGATTTGGCCATCAGGCTATCGTACGCCTATATCTGAATGCTTCATGCACTTATCCTTCCCGCGCGAAGGTCCTAGAAAAAGTCATGATGGCCGAAAGAGATAGAATATCGCGAGCGATTCTTCCAAAAAAATGTTTAAATTATCAGGCTCTTCAGCCCCCAGAGCAGCCTAGGGTTAAGCCGGAAGAGAACGCGCAGCATCTCTGGCAGGTCCATCTTGCTAATGTCCTCATCGGCCAGAGATCCGATGAGCAGGTTCATATCATTATCAGTGAGCTTGACGAAGAACTCCTTGAACTGGAAGCTCCTGGCAATGACCTTGCCAAAACCGTTTCGCCAGCGGTCTTCATACTCTTGCAGTCCAGATCGGCGGACATTTCCTGCTGATATGGCCTTTGCGGCTACCTCTCCAGCCATTACTCCCGCCTGCATGGCATTGAGAATACCTCCTCCGGTAAGCGGATCGGTCTGATGGGCGGCATCTCCTACCAGCATTACGCCATCGGCGATCGCGCTGTCAATGGGCGCGGAGCAGGGGTCACCCCCCACGACCATCTCCAGAACCTTGCCGTTGGGAAATTTAGATTTCACCAGCTGGCGCAGCAGCCGCACCGCATCTCCGGGTTGGCAGCGAGAGCCCTGAATTCCTAGACCCACGTTTGCCAGCTTTTCCCCTTTGGGAAACGACCAGGCATATCCGGAAGGAGCAACGTTGTTACCCAAATAGAACTCAGTGTATTCGTCATCAATGGATGCATCCTGCACCAGAAACTGAGCACAGGACTCTATATCCCGCAGCTTCAAAGCGGTATCGATGCCCGCCCAGCGTCCCACCTTGGACTCCACTCCGTCTGCACCGATCACCAGTGGTGCCTCTATCTGGAGGGGCTCGCCTATGCGAAGTGCAGAAACGCCGCAGACTGCCCCATTCTTCCTTAAGAGGCCCAAAGCCCTGGTCTTGACCAGCACCTTTGCTCCGGCGATAGCTGCCTGCATGGCAAGGCTTCGATCAAAGATCTTCCTCTGCAGGACATAGCCGACCTCATCTCCGCCCTTATCCTCAGACATGACGATGCATTTGCCGTTCGGGGCATAGATCCTGGCGCCCTTCACCTCAGAGGCGATCCATTCCGGATCGGGTTTCACCATGCGGCACAGGGCTCTCTTGCTGACACCCTCAGCGCATCGCACCGGATCGCCGATCTCCTGGCGCTTTTCCAGCATCACGACCTTGAGGCCTGCGGAAGCTGCTGCCTTTGCGGCCATCGATCCGCCTGGACCTGCCCCCACCACGATCAAGTCGCATTTCATGCCTTGACCTCGAGGGCTCCCACCGGGCATATCTTGGTGCACAGGCCGCACTCCTTACACTCAGCCGAGACCTCAAGCCAGGTCTCCACCAGCTCCAGGGCGCATGTCGGGCAGACTCCGACGCAGGCACCACAGTAGCAGCATTTGTATCTATTGACGGTAAGCATGAGATCACATCACACAAGTTACTACTATTCTAAAGCATATCAATATTCGATTGCAAAGTCTTCATATCCCTTGCTTTCCAGCTCTGAGAACTCCATTCCCAGGACTATGGATCCGGTCGGCCCGGATTTCATGGCTTTGAGAAGCTCGCCGACCTGCTTTCTCTCCCCCTCCAGCACCGCCTCTACTCCGCCTCCGGGAATGTTCCGGACCCATCCTTTTATCCCCAGGGCGCGTGCTCGCTCTTGAGTAAAGGCGCGATAGAAAACTCCTTGCACCCGACCGGAAACACGAACATGCACTGCAATCATTTCCTGGCACCAGTCACCAGATCTTCCAGGGCTTTCCTCTGATCTTTTGCTTTGATGATCCCGGAAGCAAGCAGAACGCCGATCGATCCCAGCTCCAGGGCGCTTCTCAGGTCCTCGCCATGAGTTATTCCTGCGCCACAGAGCACCCCCACATGAGGAGCTATGCTCAGCACGGCATCAACCGATTGGGAGACGACCAGCGGGTCCGCTTTGGATACGGGAATTCCGCTGCCTATCAGCTCCGGTGGTTCCACTGCCACATAATCCGGACCGAGGGCCGCAGAGGCTCGGGTGGTGGCGACGTTGTTTGTGCAGACGATGCTCTTCAGGCCTGCCTGGCGAGCGGCGGTGATGGAGGCATCGATTTCCGCCAGCCTGAGCCTTCGCTCGGAGTGGTTGATTAGCGACCCGGAGGCTCCTGCGGCTTTCAGGGATGCGGCAGTCACATGGCCAGTGAATCCCCCATAGCTAACACCATCCACATGCTGGGCAAAGACCGGTATCTTGACTGCTTTGGATATTGCCTGAATATCAGCTACCTGGGGGGCAACCACCATTTGCACTGAATAATCCTGGGCGATGTCCTCGCATATCTCTGCCAGGCGCAGGGCCTCCGGCCCGGTCGATTCGCGATAAGTCTTGAAGTTGAGCACAATTAGAGTCATAGTCTACCTTCCAACCCTTCTGTAACCTCAGTGAGCATATATATTTTGGCTGCATTCGGCCTGCATATCATTATAATATCTTTCGTAAACTGCCGCCTCAAGGCACTCTCCGGTAAAAAACTCTCTTATGGAGCCATTCAGGATAAACGCAATCATCGGAAGCATGCCGTTTTTCTGGCAATGGATCATGTGATAGAGAAGGCCCGGAGGCTGGCAGTAATCCAGTTTTACAAGATGCAAATCCCTGTGGCTGGACAGAAAGCTCTCCAAAATGGGTTCGCTCCTCTTGCATATTTTGCAGTCGCTTCTGCCGATGAAGAGCAGCACAATTTTTCCTCTCATGCCGTCGATGGCCTGGACCTGCTTCATCGCCGGCCCGTAGGTATCATTTAGAAAAGAATTAACGACTTCTGCCACTTCAGCTAAGGGAACGCCATACTTCTCAGACAGCTCATCGCCAAGCTGCTCTTCTTTCCTGGCCATGAATCCCTGCATCTGGGCCTTGAGATTCATGACTCTGCCAGTTTAGTTCATTCCTTAAATGGATAATGGTTTAGAGGTCGTGGATTACCTTGACCCTCAGCTTGGAGAAGTCATCCTTGATCTCAACCAGAAAGCCCATACCTGCAAAGATCTCCTCCAGCTCAATGCGCACGAATTTCTTGGGAGCATCCGAGCCGAATATGAGGGTGAACTCGCTCTTGCCGGTCTTGCTCATGGTAAACAGGTTGCAGATCTCAAGCCTTCTTAAAATGCTCTCCACATTGAGGAGTTTGTGCTTGAACTGTTCTGCATGGGCGCGGCAGACTTCTTTGTGCAGGTTCCAGAACTTCTCTTTGTCAGGATGAGTCTCCATGAAGTTGAGAAACAGTATCCAGTGGTCGATATCCAGGATCACGTGCTCTCCCGCGGAGAGCATCTCGGCGTGGGTGTAGACCTTCTTGTCTTCGGCGAATTCAAAGAGCATCTTATGTTTGCCAAAGAACTTCAGAGACTCTCGCATCAGCTCGCTCTGGGACATGCCCAGGTCTTCCTTCATCTTCTTGAACAGACCAGCAGTCTCTTCGTCCAATGCAATGGTAATTCTTTCTGGTGACTTCATTTGATCCCCATCATCTAGCTCTGCAAGCATCCAACTCTGCGATTATACCTCCACTTATGCGATCTTATGCTATATTATCTTTTTCAAGCATTATCTTTTTATACTGATGCCGGAAGCAGCTTGCCTATTGCAGATATATCCTGGATATGCGGCTTTAGGTATGGGGCTTCAGGATTGTCGAGCCCAGGCAGAAGATGCCTGCACTTTAAAGGCGGAACGAATCGTGCAACTCCCGGATTATCTGCATCCCATCGGTTGAAAGGCTCCAGAATGCAGGCCATTAATTGACGGAAGCGGTCAGGATGCAGTCGCACCGACATTGTTAAATTCAAATGAGAAGAACGGCCATTCATGGACTCTTGGATGAAGGATGGGAAAAAGTACAGCGAGAGCGACAGAAAGAAGCTTGAGAAAGGATCTGGCTTTGTCAAAGCCTGGACGCTGATCAGCAACTGGCTCTACAGAGTGATATCCTGGTAGAATCCCGTTAAAACCCAGGAAAATCTCTCATTTTGCTTTTTTTTAGCATATTGCAGATCATGGCAGATCTCATCTTTAGCTTGGCTAACACATCATCTCTGCCTGCCCCTGTGGCCAATATCGAGAGCATGGGATCATCTGCTGCGATTCGCGATCCCTTTGCAGGCACATCCGCAGTCCAGTCCTTCTCTAGATCCGCCACGATGTTCTGATCGCATGGGGAATAGAGAATTATCCTGCCTGCGCTACGGCTCGCCGGAGCCGGCTTCTCGGGAAGCATTCCACGGAAGGATTGCAGGTGCGCCTGGAAGACATTCATCCCGCCGGACAGCTCAACGGTATCCAGGCTGCCCTGAAAGCGGCTGTTGACCTCGACTACCACAGGCCCTTTTTCTGTGAGCAGGAAGTCTACACCGTTGCTTCCCACCAGCCCCAGGCCGGAGATGATCT
>DAONES010000100.1:0-6126 GCA_035403205.1 Methanothrix sp.
TGATAAGCGAGCTGAAAAAGGTCATCAAGATCCCCATCTGCATGCACTGCCATGATGACCTCGGAATGGCCCTGGCCAATACCCTGGCGGGAGCGGAAGCCGGGGCGAAGCAACTTCATACCACAGTAAACGGCATTGGTGAGCGGAGCGGAAATACGCCTTTAGAAGAGTTGCTGGTGGCTCTGAGGCTTCACTATAACATGAATTCCTATGATCTCACAAAAGTAAAAGACCTCTCTAAGCTTGTGGAGACCTACTCGGAGGTCCCAGTAGCCAAGAACAAAGCCGTGGTGGGCAGCAATGCTTTTGCCCATGAATCGGGAATTCACGTCGCCGCCGTTCTGGAAGAGCCCAGGACATATGAACTCTACTCGCCTGAGATGGTGGGCGCCGCCCGGCACATCATCATAGGCAAGCACACAGGAGCCAAAGCCTTAAAATATATTACCCAGAGAATGGGCTACTACCTGAAGGACAAGGAGCTAGGGGACCTGTCGGAACGGGTGAAGATGTGCAGCGAGTTCAAGCATCCTATCAATTGCGAGGAGCTGCGTAAGCTTATACTTAATATGGAGAATATCGAGGTCATCTATCCGGGGCCCTGATCGAAGAGTATATCTCGACCAATTAAAGTTCCTTAGCCATAAAGGTCCAGCGTTGAGGTATATCTGTGAAAGCACTCATACTATCTGGTGGGTCCGGAACCAGGCTCCGTCCGCTCACTTATTCTCAGCAGAAGCAGCTAATTCCGGTGGCCAATAAGGCAGTACTGTTCTATGCCATTGAAGATGTCATTGAAGCAGGCGCCGACGAGATCGGCATAATCCTCGGCCCGAATAAAGATCAAGTGATCGATACAGTTCGAGCTGAGTCATGGGATGTTCCAATAGAGTTTATCTACCAGGGTGAGCCCAAGGGGCTTGCTCATACTATCTTGGTGGCAGAGACTTTCCTAGATGACGATTTCGTGATGTACCTGGGCGACAATATCCTTCGAGACGGCATCGTTCGACATAAAGAGCGGTTTAATAGCCTCAATAGCGATGCCAGTGTCCTTCTAACTCAGGTTAATGATCCTCAGCGCTTTGGAGTTGCCGACCTCAATTCGGATGGAAGCATCAGACGTCTGGTGGAAAAGCCCAAAGTCCCGCCTTCCAATTATGCGCTGGTAGGTGTCTATTTCTTTAAGCCAGCTATAATCGACGCCTGTAAGGCAATAAAGCCATCCTGGAGAAACGAGCTGGAGATCACCGATGCCATTCAATGGCTCATCGAGAAAGGCTATAAGGTCGATGCCTCTTTTGTAGAAGGATGGTGGAAAGATACCGGCAAGCCAGAGGATATCTTTGAGGCCAACCGCCTCATCCTGGATGATATCACAGCTAAAAATGATGGCCAAGTGGATGATTCAAGTGTGATGGGCAGGGTTATAATTGAAAAAGAGACAAGGATTGAGAGAAGCGTGATCAAAGGGCCCTGCATAATCGGAAAAGGCAGCACAGTCTCGGATTCCTATATCGGTCCGTATACATCTGTAGGAGCCGGTTGCAGAATATCGGGAACGGAGATAGAAGATTCCATTATTATGGATGATAGCAAGATAGCCAATGCCGGAAAGATCGTGGAGAGCCTCGTCGGCAGAAACGTCATTATCCAGGAGGGCGTCTGCTTGCCCAAGGGAAACAGGCTCATTGTGGGCGACAATTCAGTGATAACGCTGTGATGTAAATGAAGCTTCTTGTTACTGGCGGCCTTGGATTTATAGGCAGCAACTTCATAAGATATATGTTGCATGAGCACGGTGACTGTCGGATAATTAACGTTGATGACTTGCGATACGGATCTAGCAAGAACAGCCTGCTCAACTATGAGAATAATGATCGATATATCTTCAGAAAGGGAGACATTGCTGACAGCGAGTTTATAGCCGATATAATCAAGGATGTTGATGCGGCAGTCAGTTTTGCTGCGGAGACTCATGTGGACCGATCGATCGCAAAACCCGAATCATTCCTGCAGAGCAATGTTCAGGGCGTATTCAGTATCCTGGAATCTCTGAGGCGATACAACTCTTCGGCCAGGTTTGTGCAGATATCCACCGATGAAGTATACGGCGACATAATGGACGGCTCTTTCACAGAAGATAGCACTCTTCGGCCCTCATCACCCTATTCCGCCAGCAAGGCGGCAGGAGATGTCTTTGTTCAGGCCTATGCCAGAACCTACGGTATTCAGGCCATGATCACCCGGTGCACCAACAATTACGGACCATATCAGTTTCCGGAAAAGCTGATTCCCAAGACCATCCTACGAGCCCGTAACGGCCTGAAGATTCCGATATACGGAACCGGCCAGAATGTGAGGGACTGGATCTATGTAATCGACCACTGCCGGGCAGTGGAGAAGGTCCTCATGAAGGGTTCAAAGGGCGAGATCTACAATATCTCTGCGGGAGAAGAGAAGACCAATCTGGTTGTTGCAGGGACCATTCTCCAGATGCTTGGCCTGAGCGAGGATCAGATCGAGTTCGTTGAAGATCGGCCGGGCCATGATGTCAGATACAGTCTGGACTCTACAAAGATCCGAGAAGAATTGGGCTGGCATCCTCTGGAGAATTTTGCCGAGGGAATCAGAAAGACAGCAAATTGGTATCTACAGAACAGAGATTGGTGGGAGCCGCTAATGGATGATAAGGTGCTCAGCCCTGCTCCCTGGAAGCTGAACTGGTAAGAATCCGAAGAGGCAAAATCGATGAAACTATTTATAACGGGTGGGAGCGGTCTATTGGGAAGCCGTGTCGCAGGAATTGCCCAGGCCAGAGGGGATGAAGTGTACTCTGGTTATGCGCATAATGTGCCGGCTCATGGAAAGCCGGTCCAGTTTGATCTTCTGGACGGCCCAGGCATCACCGACATGGTGGAAAGGCTCACCCCCGATGTCATAATTCACAGTGCAGCTCTGACCGATGTGGACCGATGCGAAAGGGAGAAGGAACTGGCCTATAAGATGAACGTCGAGGGCACACGAGCCATAGCTGCAGCTGCTCAAAAAGTCGGATCTTTTCTGGTCTATATCTCTACAGATTATGTCTTTGACGGAGAGCGCGGCATGTATCGGGAAGATGATCTGCCCAATCCCATAAGCTATTACGGCTACAGCAAGCTGCAAGGCGAGCAGTACTGCGACGGGTGCATTGTCAGGACCTGTGTGGTCTATGGCAACCGGCCAGCAACCGGCAAAGCGAATTTTGCCTTATGGTTGCTCGGCAGCCTCAAGTCTGGCAAGGCGGTCTCCTTGGTAACGGATCAATTCGTAACGCCCACATTGAACACCAATCTGGCGGAAATGCTCCTGGAGGTGGCGGACCGGAGGTTGGGCAAGGTCTACCACCTGTCCGGTGCCAGCAGAGTATCTCGATATGATTATGCTCTTGAGCTGGCCAGGAGGTTCGATCTGGATCCCAGCCTTATCCATCCTTCCAGGATGAGCGATTTGTCGTGGACTGCCAGACGACCGATAGATTCATCTTTAGATACCGGAAAAGCGGGGCGCGAACTGATGAACAAACCGCTTCCGCTAGATGAAGCACTTGAGACATTGAAATCTGAGATCTTGCGTCTTAATTCGAGGTTATAAGATGCTGCAGGGAATTGTGATAAAGCCGCTGAAGCGATTTGCTGATGAGCGCGGATTCTTTACTGAGATCATGAGGAAAGACTGGACTGATGTGATCCGGGATGAGATCGTTCAGGCCAATATGTCTGTAAGCTATCCAGGAATGGTGAGGGCCTGGCACAGGCACGAACGTGGGCAGGTTGACCATTTCCTGGCGGTCAGGGGCGCGATGAAAATCTGTGCTTATGATGATGATACCGCCGAGCTTGACGAGATTATATCCACGGGAGACAATCCCCAGATCGTCAGGGTGCCTGGGCACTACTGGCACGGATTTCGAGTTATTGGAAATGAGCCTGCAACTCTTATATATTTTGTGAACCGGTTGTATGATTATTCAGATTCCGATGAGGTCCGACGACCTTGGGATGATCCAACGATTGTTCCTTCATTGGTAAATGGCGACCCTCGCGACTCCCGATGCAATAAACCCTGGGACTGGTTTTCCCTGCCCTTCAAGTGACCTGCATCCATGAGCATTGCGATCATTGCCCCAGACCGCCGCCTCACTTAGACCATTGCCTCAAACCGGCGCCCGCTGGCTATAATCCACCAGCGCCACCAGGATGTCCTTGTCCTTGAGCATTCCCATCAGCTTTCCGCCGGGCGTGATCACAGGCATCTGGTCGATTCTATTTTTCTGCATAATAGACGCGCATTTGCCGACCTCATCCTTTTTGTAGGCGGTTATCGGCGGGACCATTGCCTCGGAGACAAGAATGTCCTTGAGCTTGATCCTTGAAACGGTGTAATACTTGCTGATGCTCTGCATGACTCGGTCCCACATCCAGCTGTCTTCTCCATCATTGGCAGACAGATCGGTCTTCTCAACGGTATCCTCGATAACGCTGGCCCGGATTAGATCCCGGTCGGAGATCATGCCCACCATCTTGAGACTGCTGTCGATGACCGGGCAGGCCTCAACTAGGGCAAACTCCATAATTGACCCGGCAACTGCCAGGGGTGTCTCGCTCCAGAGAACCACGGTCTCCTTCTCAAGGTAGGGCTGTATGGACTCCTTTATTCCCAGCTCTGCTGCCACACGGACTATATCGGCCACGGTGATGATGCCCACAAGCTTTCCTTTTTCCACCACAGGAAGCCGCCGGATATCATGCTTGATCAAGAGCCGTGAGGCCTCCACTATGCTCCGGTCCGGGTCTATAACCACGGGGTCCCGGGTCATGAGCAGAGCAGTCTGGTCCTCTTCGCGATTGGCGAGCAGGTCGGTCCTGGTTATCATGCCCACGACCTCGCCCTTCTTTATCACCGGAACGCCGGAGACCTTATGGTCCTGCAGCGTCTTCAAGACATCGTCTCGGCTTCCGGGGATGGCGACATAAGCCACATCCCGGACCATTACGTCCCTGACGAGAATGCTCAAGTCTGCTCCCTCGGAATGGTAAGCACTGGAACCTTCGAGCTTCTTACCACCTTTTCGGCAACGCTGCCCAGCAGGAACTTATCGAGGCCCGTGCGGCCCACTGCGCCCATGATGATGATATCCATGCCTGCCGACTGGGCATAGTTTACGATCTCGCTGCCTGGATTGCCCTCTAGCACAACACCCTCATAAGGAACGCCCATGTGCTTGGCAAGAGTCTCCACGTGCTTGAGCGCTTCTTTGCCTTCCTTGAGGAGAAGCTCTCGAATGCTGAACAGCAGCATGTCATCCGGCAGATGGCTCGTGCGGTTGGTGTCTGCCACATAGATTGCAGTAACCTTGCCCCCAGACATCTTTCCCAGCTCCAATGCTACTTTGGCTGCTCTTGATCCGTGCTCTGATCCGTCGGTTGCAACTAGAATCTTCTCAAACATGATTTACCCCTAAAAGATAGCCATTATATCAGATCGACCGGCCCGTCTCACAATGCTGGAAAGAGGAGACAATGACCCCCAAATGTTATCCGAGTCTCTATCGATGACCATCACTCTTGCCTCTTTTCCTTCCCGAATGGACCCCAGCTTCTGATCGAGCCCCATTATTTTAGCACCATTTAGCGTGCACATCTTAAATACCTGTCTATCGTCATGCAGCAGAGCCTTGCTGATAAAATGCATCTCCTCGAAGACGTCCGGCGAGTTGAGCATGACGTTGTCCGTTCCCACGGCAACGGTGATGCCATTTTCCAGCATTCGTTTCACATTGGGCAGACCCACGTCTGTGACCAGATTGGACCGGGGACAGATCACCACCGGACAGTTCAGTCGGGCCACTTCCATCAGATCCGTCTCTTCCGCCTGGTTCATGTGCACCAGAAAATCAGGATGAAGAGCAATCGCCGCTTCGATATCATCCCTGCCGGACTCCCCTGCATGGATTCCCACCACCTGGCCGGCCCTCCTGGCGGCGGCCACTGTGGCTCGAACCATGCACCAATCGTGGTCACGGGTGCTGCTTATCCCCAGGCCCCAGCAGCTGTTCGGCCCTTCCTTCTGGCCTATGCCTGG
>DAONES010000101.1:0-1329 GCA_035403205.1 Methanothrix sp.
TCGTCCCACCAGATCGTTCTCGATTCGCATGTGCTCAAGAGGGTGTCACCGGATTATGATGATGGCACAATAGTATTATTATTTTTGCGTCCAGAGCCGGGGAGGAGATTGTCCCGGCTATTGCGGCCTTCAAATATGCTTCCGGATAGCTGGATTGCCGGATAGCCTTATAATTGATCACTGCAATAACATTCACTGTAACAGCAGGATCAGCAATAAAGCAAGATCTGTAATAAAGCAAGATCAGCAAAATGGTGGAGGTTAGACTCATTGAGAATAGCAAGCTTACTATTATCCGCAATATTGCTCTTCAGTTTATCTCTGCAAGCATGTGCTTATGAACCGGGCGATATCGCGGCTCCTAGCATTCCGTTCGCGAATATGGATATGCCAACGCCAAAGATCACCAGCCCCAATATGGCAATGCCGTCGGCAGCTGCAAAGCAGCAGGCTCTTCCCGAAAGCCAGGCTAATCAGAGCGAGAACAAAACCGATGATCAATCGGATAATTTGAGCGGCAAGTGGTCGATTAGGTTCGAGGATCGCCCTGACAGACTGCTAGATCTGAGCCTGTGGTCCTCAGACGAGAAAAAATTCATGGGCTATGGAACCATAACCAAAGAAAGCAAGAGCAGTTCGGTTACAGTCAGCGGGTCTCTCAAGGAGGATGAACTGACGCTGACCGTCACATCAACTGAATCGGAATACTCAGGCCAGATTCCCGACAAATACGATATCATCCTGACCGTGGCAAACAGCACCTCAGTTAGTACCATGTCCGGAACTTATATTCTCACATCGGGCGGCGAATTTGTGGGCGACGGGAATGCCAAAGCCATAAAACGCTAGATAGAGCGCCAGGCATTCTGGCGCTACTGATCTTGTTTTCCATTTTGTTCGCCAGTTCCGTCCCCAATGAGATCGCCCGGATGGCACCGTCGATCTGATGGCTGCATCCCGGTCAGGTCCCTATCAGGGATTTATCCATTATTCTCCTGCCTCCTAGTCGAAGCAGATCTGCATTGTGCTGTTATAGACCTCCTGCCTTGCAATCTCTGTCACATTGCCATCTTTGCTAACCAGATAGTCAACCGCATAATATGGATGGGTGCCGCAGCCGCAAAGCTGGCTATCGAACAGATGGACGATGTAGCCTTTTTCGGTCTCATTGGCGTACGTCGGCGTCATTGCGGAGGATACCGAAAAGTAGCCTTCCGGAACAGAAGTATCATACCTGGGTAGTGAGCTGGTGAGAGCCAGGGCAAAAGCCAGTGCCTCTTCCTTCGTCTCCACCGGCGCAAATTCCGACTTGAAATCCTCGGCGCTCTC
>DAONES010000101.1:1429-6100 GCA_035403205.1 Methanothrix sp.
GAGCAGGCTTCCCCCATTCAGCATGCCCAGATATTCAAAGGACATGGCAAACATCTGCAGGAGCGGCCCGCAGCACGACGCTCCTTCCTCGGACGGACTGACCACCAGCCCCTTCTTGCCGGCAAGCTTGCGGCTGGCGATATAGGGCCGAAGCCTGTCGATCAGCAGCTTCATCTTGGCAGTTGGCCCGTACCAGTAGACCGGCGTGGCGAAGATGATGATATCTGCTTGCTCGAGCCTGGGATAGATCTCAGCCATTCCGTCCGCAAGGACGCAATTGTAACCGGAGGATTGCCTTTTGCAGCCTCGGCAATCCAGACAGGGCAGGATTTCGCAGTCATAGAGGTGCAGCTTTTCGGCAGCGTGGCCTTTCTGCTGTGCGCCACTGAGCATCTCATCCACCAGAATCTCGGTGTTTCCGCCCTTTCTGGGGCTTGCCAGAACAGCCAGAACCTTCATTGCCACTCCTCCTGCTCCCTTAGATTCCTATTACATCAAATTCTCGCTATATCCAATTTGCTCTTCTCGCTTCTTCCTGGCTATTTGTACCAGTCAAGGCTCTCGTCCACGAATCTTATGAATGACACGAAGAAGTCCTTTGCTTGCTGATTCATCCCGGACTTGAGGATCAGCTTCTCAGCCTGAGCGGCATGCTCTCTTGATATTGACTTGGCCTCATCTAGAGCTCCGCAGTCCCTGATCAAACTCTGGACTTTCTCGATCTCTTTTCCGCCAAGGCTTCTTCCCTGCTGCATGATTTCTGCGAGGCGGCTCTCTTTCCGGAGAGCCAGGATGACGTGCAGCGGTTTTTTCCTCTTGCCGATATCCCCGCAGGGAACTCTCCCGTACTGCTCCTCAGTGGCGAAGGTATCGATGATATCATCCTGAATATCAAAGGCAAACCCGATATGCCTGGAAGCCTCAAGGAGCAGGTCCAGATCCTTTTCGGAAGCGGATGCCAGCAGCCCGCCGGTGAGCATTGATGCCTTGAAGAGGGTGGCGGCCCTTCTGGCAGCCATGACGGTCCACTCGCTGACATCTGGATCTTTGTACTCGAAGAGCATATCAAGGATCTGGCTCTCATTCACGGCCCGAAATTCCGCAGCCAGCAGCTTGGCGGCTTCGGCTGTCCTGCCGCAATCAAAGCCTGATTTCAGGAGGATCTCGATTGCCAGAGCATAGAGGATATTTCCGGCAAACATGGCTGATGCAATGCCAAAGCGCTCATCAAGTTCCCTGGCAAAGATCCTGTGCAGAGTCTTTTCGCCTCGTCTCATCTCCTCGGCGTCTACAATATCGTCATGGATGAGGATGCTGTGCCGGTAGAGTTCAATGGCGGAACAGACTGGCACGATTCGGTCGTCAATTTTGCCGGAAAAGCCCTGGTAGACGATGAGCGTGCTGACGGCGGAGAGCCTTCTTCCTCCTCTGAGCACAAACTCGCGGGCGGCATCATAGACCTCTCCCAGGAAGGGATGATACTTTTTGCCGTCGCTGACCATCTCATCCAGTCGCCTCTTCAGGTCTTCCTCAATTATAATTCCATAGCTATCGAGCACTGCCGTGTAGTCCATCTCTATCTTTCCCACCTGCGCCTTTTTCTGTTCAATTGATCAAAGCCTTTCGATCAGGTTAGATACGCCCAGTCTCCAGAGCATCCTTGGATTCTGCTTGAAGAGAACGCTCATCAGACTTCTGGTATTCATGGTTGTGAGATCTTTTCCATGCAGCGATCCGATCAGGTTATTCAGATCGTTATCAGTGAGCTTCAGGAATAGATTTTTAGCGTGGTAGCGTCTCTCAACCTGTTTGTCGATGGCTATTTTGCAGCGGTCTTCGTATTCCTTTAAAGAGGCGCGGCCTGTATCCCCTGAAGGGACTGCTTTGCCAGCCGTCTCTCCGGCAAATATTCCTGCCCTTATGGCATTTATAATACCGCCACCCGTGAGAGGATCGGATTGGCGGGCGGCATCGCCCACAAGCATTATGCCGTCTGATGTCGTGCTGCTTATCGGGCCGGAGGTAGGAATTCCTCCCGCCACCATCTGAAGGATTTCAGCCTGAGGCATCCTGCTTTGCATGAATTCATCCAGCAGCCTCCTCGGCGCGCCAGGGCTGGATTGAGAGCCTTGGATGCCGATGCCCACGTTGGCAAGCCCTCTTCCCTTGGGAAAGATCCATGCGTATCCGCCTGGAGCAATTCGGTTCCCAAAGAAGAACTCGCAGTAGTCCTGGTCAAGGCTCTCCTCTAAAACCAGATACTGGGCGCAGACCATTATGTCCTCCCGGCTCAGCCCGGAGCCAATTTTTGCCCATCTGGCAACCTTGGATTCGATTCCGTCTGCGCCGATGATCAGAGGGGCCTCGATCTGCAGGGACTCACCCCTGCAGCAGGCTGCAACTCTCCACAGGCCGTCCTTTCGGACCATTCCCGTAGCCCGGGTCTTGACCAGCACTCTTGCTCCGGAGCGAGCCGCCTGGAGGGCTAGGCCCCGGTCGAAGCACTTGCGTTCCAGAATGTACCCTCCGCCGCCTCCTTTGCCGTCCACATCGATGGATGCGCTATCGTTATTTGGCGAGTGCATCCTGACACCGTGCACCTCTCTTGAGATCCAGTCGGGCTGAACCTGGATCAGCTCAGACAGCTCAGATCTGAAGCTCACACCTTCGGCGCATCTTACCGGCTCGCCTATCTCCTGCCGCTTTTCCAAGAGAAGGACGCTCAGGCCCGACTCTGCCGCGGCTTTGGCAGCCATAGATCCTCCTGGGCCTGCTCCTATTACGATTACATCGGATTTCATTTCAGTTCATTTCAGCTAATTTTAAATCATCTTAATTTATTCTATCTGCATCATCTTGGCTAACGCCTTCTCCAGCTTCCTCTGCGTTTTGGCGTTGGGTGCAAGCAAAATATCCAGATCTCTTTCAATCCTTATGTAGCTCTTCTCTGAGGCAGGGCAGTCCTCATAGATCTCCACACCCTCAAGGCCGATCTGGCCTGGGCTGAGAAATGGGCTGCATCTGCATACCATGGGCCTGGCCTGATAGATTTTGCAGCCCTTTTGGCCGGCATCGTAAAACCGGCAGGGAGAAGAATCCTTGAAGGCGAGAAGGTCGGGCTCGCTGGGATGAGGGATGGTGTATTCTTTGATGGCCTGGTCCTCGGAGATATTGAAAAAGCTTGCCAGCCTGCGAATGTCTTTGGGATAAATATCAATGGGATCGGCAACCTGGCAGCAATGGCCGCAGCGCTGGCATTGAAAATCCATCTGGATCTGGATGCGCAGATAATCATATGGCTCTAGCGGCATAATTGTTGGCGATTCCTCATCGAATTCGAATACTATTTCATCCGAATTTTATCCTGGGTATATCCGCTTCCCTTAGATTGTCTGCCATGCACCAGAAATGTGCTTCGCCCTCATAAATGCGGAATATTTCGAGCATCGGGTCGTTTGGACCTTTTACGATGGCCTTGAGAAACGGCCTCTCCTCCAGGAGCCGGGCTTTGAGGCTGAGGTCTTCCACAAATTCAACCTTTCCAGTGACGCGCATCATGTTCTTAGCCATGATGTCCCCGCCAGCATGATAGAAGCAGACTTCGGTATTTGGATTGTTCTTTAGCTGCTTACTGACATTCTTTGCCGCTGAGGTGTGATAGTAGAAGCCGCTTTTGTCTGCAAACCACATCAAGAAGGCCCGCACCTTGGGGGAATTTCCTTCCACTGTGGCTATGAAGCTGACGGGATTATCATTGGCGAATTTAAGGCAATCGTTATAGTCCATTTCAGATCGTGCTCGACTTTTCGTTGCTGTTATTATTTAGAGCTTTCCGCAATGGTGCAACGGTTCAAATGGAATGTGGATCAATGATCTCAAGGCATCTGCGTGCGGCGGCAGATCTGGGAAATTGCTTTATCACAGAGCCAGACCCACAGATTAATCTAGAACATGCGGGGTTTCTAATACCTCAGAGGTCATTTGCATTATGCCGACAACGAGCCGCCGCCTGGAGCACTTTACAGAATCGGTCATCCGCAAGATGACGAGAATTGCCAACGCCTACGGGGCTGTGAACCTCTCTCAGGGATTTCCTGACTTTCAGCCGCCTGAGCCGCTTTTGCGTGCCCTGGAGGATGCTGCCAGAAATGGGCCGCACCAGTATGCAATAACCTGGGGAGCGCAGAATTTCCGGGAGGCTCTGGCCAGAAAGCAGACCCGGTTTATGGGCCTGCCCATCGACCCGGAGAGGGAGATCGTTGTCACCTGCGGAAGCACAGAGGCCATGATGTCCGCCATGATGACCGTCTGCAATCCCGGTGACAGGGTCATCGTCTTTTCGCCGTTCTACGAAAATTACGGTGCCGATGCCATTCTCTCCGGTGCTGAGCCAATCTTTGTGCCGCTCCATCCTCCTGATTTCTCGTTTGATGAAAAAGAGCTGACGACGGCATTCGAGCTGAGGCCCAAGGCGCTGATTCTATGCAATCCCTCCAATCCCACCGGAAAGGTCTTCACTCTGGAGGAGCTGCAGTTCATAGCCGATCTGGCAGAGCGGCATGATGTATTCGTAATAACCGATGAGGTTTATGAGCATATCGTCTACAAGCCATACCGGCATATCTATTTTGCATCTTTGCCAGGCATGTTCGAGAGGACCATATCCTGCAG
>DAONES010000102.1:0-2564 GCA_035403205.1 Methanothrix sp.
CGGGTGGCATTGATGCCCTTGTCCTTGAGTGATTCTTCAATTCCCTTGGCAAGCTCGCCGGACTGCATATTCTCGATGACGTAGGTAACGTTTTGATATTTATCCGGGTTGGAGTTGATGTCATCCACGACCTTGGCAGCGGTTTTAGTTCCGTTCATGGCAAACTCGGGGGCGAAGAAGTTGACCACTTTCATGCCCAGCCAGTTCTGCACGGGATCTTTCTGCCAGAGCATGACTATGACTGAGGTTTGATTCAGCTGCTTTTTCTCCGACTCGGTGGGCTGCACGGCATCAAAGCTCTTTGCATAATCATTGTAGCGCTGCTCGTAGTAGGTCTTGTTGGCCGGATCTTTCTCTTCCAGCCACCCTTTTACCTCAGACGCCAGCAGCCTGGAGTTGGTGGGAGTGTTCCATCCTCTCGATGGGTTGGAGATGGTATTCCATTCGAATGCCTTGAAGTTGTTGGCTTTCATAAAATCATTAACGGCAGGCATGTTGTACTTCTGGTCGTTGCTGTCGTTGTACGCCATAAACATATCGGCATCTTTGATGAAATCCATGTTGAGTTGGATGCGATTGGGAATTATGTCCGTCTGCAGGTGCGGGCAGAGAGTAGGGTCGGCGATGGAGATTGCCTGAACCTTATCTCCACCGATGTAGGTAGCCGGGTCCATCAATACGCTGGTGGTGCATACGATCTTGAGTGACGGTCGTTCTGCCTGCGCACAGGCAGGAAAGATCAGAAAGATCGCCAGCACCAATATGGCCATGCTAGATAATTGACTATTCATAATCGCAGTTGGTAATACTAAATATTTAAGTTTTATCACTAATAACTTAACTATCTTTGCTAGTTAATATTTGATATAACAACCACGAACACTAATCATCAGAGACGGCGCGATAATCCGGACAATAGGCTGGCACCAAGAACTGAGAACAGCAGGGCTATGAGGCTCTACCTCCTCTTTCTACCTTCGTTTGGCCAGAAACGACCTCTCAGCACTGCCGGCTATCTTGCGAGCGATCTCTGTTGACAATCCCATAGCCAGGCAGTCATCGGGAAGCCAACCTCTGGCAGACGGATCGGTCGGACCGATAAAGATCTGAGAGTCACGTGCTTTTTCAGCCATGCCTGCTGGATAGGTGACCAGGGTAGCGCAAGCCGGCCCCCAGGGAAACGAGATCAAATCAAAGACGTTAGGGCTGCCGAAATGGGCCAATGCACATAGATCCCTGATCTGCCGCCCGCTGGCGAAACAGATTATGCATCTTGCGCCTGAATCCTCCTGTAAATCATCACAGCGGCTGATCACTACGTATCTTCCCAGGGGCTTGATCTCACCCACGGCACGATAGGTCTCGCAGGCAATCTCCTCGTTCTCCTTCAGGCGCTTGCCATACTGTTTATCCGCCGCCGATCCTGTGGACATCATGCCAGGCAGTCTGGGATCAAATCCCCTGTATCCAAACCATGCCGGCCCGCCCACGCAGCGGCAGAAGGCCTGGCCTGGCTCATCTCCTGCATAAACAGGACCCCGGATCCGGCCTTCTGCTATCTGAAAAATATTGCAGGCCAGGCAGTCGCTTAGCTGAGAGGACCTGACGGCATTGTCCGGTATTCGATCGGAGCCGTACACGCAAACCGGACTCTTCCGCATATTCACGGCACCGGCTAAAATGGACCCTATTTGCCTGATCGACAATCTTTCTTTCATCACAGATACATCAGTGTATCTTGGTATTTATTCTCCTCTTAAATGACAGCACCACAGAGAGTGCAAATACCCCGGTGAGAAGCAATGCCACAAGAGGCGCGACTGGAAGGGTGTACTCAAAGCCCGCCCAGACGCCAAAGGCGCTCACCAGGAGAGCCGCGAGCGGCGCCGCTACGAACATGCTCTTTACATTGAAGCAGAACTGGCCGGCAATGGACGCGGGCGTCACCAGCAATACAAATATCAGCAGGCCTCCGACGATGTTGAGGCTGAGAGCCACGGACAGAGCAATGATGAACAGCAGGACGTAGTATACCAGCTTGACCCGAATTCCGGCGGCCTCGGCGATCTTCATATTGAACATGAGGGCGGTTATCTCTTTGTAAAATAACAGGATGAAGATAATAGTAAGGATGCAGACCGCTGCCAGAGCGTAAATCTCCTCTCTGTAGAGAGATATGACATCTCCGAAGAGCAGGCTGCTCGCAGAGAGGCCATGGCCCATGTACTCCATGTAGGAGATCAAGAAGATGGCAACCGCCATGGACATCGCAAAGAGAACCGCGAGAGTTGCATCTGCCGCCATCTTGGCTTTATCGCTCACCGGGCCGATCAGGGCCGCCACCGCCATGCTGAAGCCGATGGCCGATATTTGGGGATTTCCTCCCAGAAACATTCCCACAGCGGCTCCTGCAAAAGCGGCATGCGACATGGTAAAGCCGATGGAGGAGAGGTTCATGCGGGAGATGATGACTCCGAGAATGCTACAGGCGATGGAAGCGAAGATCATGGCCTCCAGGGCATGGCAGACCACGTTATTCTGTATGATCGGCTCCAGCATTTATC
>DAONES010000102.1:2664-5954 GCA_035403205.1 Methanothrix sp.
GGGTCGAAATAGAAATTCTGAATGACGTAGCCCACCTTCTTTCGCACCTCATCCGCCTGGGTGGAGAGGTCCAGGCCGCAGACAGTTGCTTTGCCGTGGGTGATCTTGATCAGGCCGTTTATCGATTCGAGCAGCGTTGTCTTTCCTGCACTGTTTGGGCCCCCGATGACCACGTATTCGCCCCGGTCGACGCGCAAAGAGAGATCTCTGATGACTGCCTTCTCGCCACCCTCGTAGGCGGTATAGATGCCCTCCAGGTTGATGACGCTCAAGCCAACCCGCCTAGTCCTGGCTCATGCCGGCTGCAGATAGTTTGGAATCGAATAGCCTGGCATCGGGCATGTGGTACATATCCTCGGCCAGCTTCTCGATAAGCAGGCTGTAGTCGTCCCCGCCGGAGGGCGGAAAGCTGATTGGCCTGGGGGTGAGTAGCATCATTTTCTCCCCACAGGAAAACTGGCAGCGGATATCATCAGAGGGAACAATATCGATGTTCCTCTTGCCAAGCGTGCAGCCGCTTCCGATCTGTATGCCGTCCGCCAGGCACGATTGGGGGGGAACGCCCTTGCAGAAGACAACTGCGTTCATCTGGAATGGATCGCTGCAGAAGTTCTGCCGGACATATCTGCCCATCCTGAAGCCCAGGACGATGTAAGGGCCGAGGTGCCCGTGAAACGCCGCCAGATCCTCAATGGAGTAATCCCTGTCTATGCCTGTGTATTTGCATCCGGATGCTGCGTGGCTCATGATCTAATTGTCTCCCTTGGCTTGAATGATGTTTCATACTATATGCTACATATTAAATTTGCGAGTGCAAAAATTATTACATCTATTAATAATAACCTTGTTATGGATGCTGGAAGTATTGCGAACATTTTAATGCGACTTGTCTCTTGATTGTGAGATCGGCTCGGTGGGGGAAACTGGAAAAATGAGATCACAGTCTATGCCAAGCTAATCACTTCAAACTAAACCGCCATGTATCTCATCATTGTTTTGGGAGTACTGACCTTATAGTAATACTATTCTTATATCAGTTATGATTAAATAGGAAAATGTTCTTGAGAAAGGTGCTGCAGTTTGCATTGCGTATCGCTTTCGCCTTCGCTGCAATTTCCGCAGACCGATCATCCTGCAGAAGGAGACCACAAAAATGAGATCCTCAATGGCATTGATGCTTGGGCTGTGCTGTTTGATGCTACAGGCCTCAGCTGGTGGCTACGTCCTGCACATATTTGGCAATGCCAACATGGACGGCACCATCGATGAGAAGGATATAGACTATCTTAAGGAGATAATAAAAGGAACAACCAACACCACAATGCTCTCTGATGCCAATTTCGATGGCAAAATCGATGAAGAGGACATAGATCAAGTGGAAAGGATCATAGATGACTCCCAGGAGAATCTGACCATTCTGGACGGCAATGGTAAGCCGGTTACCATCAGGCTGCCTGTGGAAAGGGCCATTGTTGAGCATCTGGACAATTCCGAGATGATGATGATCCTCAAGCAGACCGATAATGTGGTGGGCGTGGATCTGGCCATGTCCAAATCTGAAAAAGAGTTTCCGGAGCTGGTCAAGAAGACAAGCGTTCCCGGTTTCTCGCCAGTCAAGGACCCGGATTATGAATTGGCCCTCAGCCTGAGGCCCGATCTCCTGCTTACGTTCTCCAACAACACTGCCGAGAAGGTAGAGAAGATGCCGGGCGTGCCTGTGGTCTTTGCCGGTCTTTACTATCCGGACCTGATCAATCCGGAGACTTCATCGTTCACCGATGCGGTGCATAAGCTGGGATACATCCTGAAGGCCAGAGCGGATGCTGAGGAGTACATAGACTGGCACATAGGCAAGATTGATGAGATCAAGTCTTACACCGGGAACATGTCTGAGGCAGAAAAGCCCAGGGTGCTCATCGCATCCCTGCCCAAGGAAGGAGACAAATCGCTCTTCACCTATGCCAAGATCGACACTCTGAGCCAGATGGTTACATTAGCTGGTGGCAGGAGCATCGCTGAGGATCTTCCCGCCTACTTGAAATCGAATTATAGGGTAGAGGTGGACCCGGAATGGGCAATCGAGAAGGACCCGGATTACATGATATTTATCACCATAGTTCTCACTCCGCCCATCGGATATGATTCGGACGACATCACAGGCATTTCCCAGGCTCTTGATGCCTTCAAGAGCAGGCCTGAGTATGCCAATCTCACCGCAGTTCGAAACGATCACGTCTATATCATCAACGGGAATCTAAGAAACGATGCCAGCAAGGGCCTCATTGGCGCTGCTTATCTTGCTAAGATCTTCCATCCGGACGAGGTGAAGATGGACCCCGAGGATCTGCATCAGGAGTACCTGCATAAGTTTCTGGGTCTGGACTACGACTTGGACCAGCACGGCGTATTCATCTATCCGCCGATCGTTAAGGGCGAGGGCAAGCTGGAAGGGATACCTGACAGATACTACGAGATGCACGGGATGGCGGCAAAGAACAGCATTGCTGGTGCTTGAGGTGGCCTGATGTTTGGCCTTGATAAATCTTTTTATCATCCCTTTTTTATGCAAACCGATATTGGTCGAATGGCCTCCCGATGAGTTGCCCGGAATTGAATGCACCTGGCTCGCCTGCCAAGCGATAATATCAATTGTAGAAAACTTAATATTATCTCATATTAAACCTAGCAGGTTGGTCTAGTAAATCAAATTCGTGAAGGTGAGTCAATCATGGTGGAGAAGAGAAATTATGCCCTCAGGGACGCGAAGGGCAAAGAGATCCACGTTTTTGCAGGCACCGCTCCCCGGCAAGCGGCATTAAAGGCTGCCACAAGGGGATTTACAGATATAAGGCTCAGGGAGAAGGGCACTAAAAAGGTCCATGTATTCCGGGGGGAGAGAAAACAGGTACAGAGGCCGAAGAAGGCCCCCGCCTGGATGCCCCAAAAGATCTGGAGGCCCAGCGTAAAGAAGATCGGCATAGAAAAGCTGGAAGAAATATGAGAAGGAGGGAGGAGAAAGTCAATTGGATGTAGGAGGGAAGATTGGCCATCGACTTTCGCCAATACACTATACGTCAATTACCGAGATAAAAGGATTTCGCTTAGGATTAAGAGTAATCTTTCCCTTCGGGCGAAAGTGACAAAGAAAAGCGATATCAAGTCCGGGGCAGGGCAGCGTCGCAATCCACGGCGCCCTCTCTCTAGGAGCCGTTCTCCGCGATGGAAGACGGCCTGACCCTGCCCGAAGCTCGACATTAAGCCGGGCTCATAGGGCGGCAGAGCGCTGGAAA
>DAONES010000103.1:0-5868 GCA_035403205.1 Methanothrix sp.
CAATAAGCCTTGTAAAATCTCCCAAGAAAAAACTCAGAGTGGTGGTGAGGAGCAATGCAAACCGAAACCAGACATCATTTAAGGTCAACCGGCCAATGACCCTGAGATATATGCTGGGCTTTGACATCGAGAAGGTCTCTGCCCCTAAGTGCGAGAGACCAAGCCCCGATTCCCTTAAGGGCTCTGAAAAAAGCAGCCAATCGTGGACCGGTCCTGGAGATAGATGGGTTTTTCAGCTGGATGACGACTACTGGATATGGGAGTACAGAGAACCCGCATCGGATGAAATACCAGATGACGGATCGGACATTGCTTGCACAAATGTCTACAAAATCCATCAGAAGATAATGGAAAATCTATCTGCCTTACGCCAAGGCGGCGCAGACCAGGTCTTCGATCTGCAGCCGAAAAGCCTGAGCGACAGGATGGTCATAGATCATCTAGAGTCTCCATCTTCAGGAATGAAAGACCGCATCATTCCCGTAATATACCAGCCGGCAGTGGATGGCCTGAAGAACTATCTTCGAGAGGTGCACTGTGCTCAAAAAGACATTGATGGAGCCGTCTCTGAGGTAGAGGTTACATTGGTCTTCAATAACGAAGAGTTGAGAAAGCATCGCATCCTGGATATCCCATACCGTGAGATGCGCCGCTGGATGTACAATCGAGATTCCGATGTGGAGAGCTTCAAGATACGCATCGACAGAAACAATATGCAGAACAACCGCTTCATCTTCAAGAACATTCATAGCATAATCGATGGCAAGAACAATGATTTAAACGAGGATTCGATACATGGCGATCCGGATGGCATCGGATGCGCCATCAGCTACTATCTGATAGACTACTGCCATCCGGTGGTGTTTGTCAACACCTCCAATCATGCCATGGCTGAGCATGATGCTAACCAGAAGCTATGGAAATGGGAGTATGTTCCCGGCCTGATGGATTCTCCTGTGATTTTGGCAGGCAAGACTCGCAAAGAAATAGATGAAGATTTTAATCATGGCCAGGAATAGAAATCATGGAACAACTATGAGAAAGATCATCAAAATAGACCAGCAGCTGTGTAACGGCTGCGGCGATTGCATCACCGCCTGCGCAGAAGGAGCTATACAGCTTCATGACGGCAAAGCCCGGGTGGTGAGCGACAGATTCTGCGATGGCCTGGGCGCATGTTTGGCTGTTTGCCCTCAAGGCGCTCTTCGCATCGAGGAGCGCGAAGCTTCTCCCTTTGACGAGGAGGCGGCTAGAGTGCACAAGAGTCTGGCTCAAAAGGATGTACGGAGTGATCACGCCGGATGCGCGGATGCTGGAGAAGCGGATACGAAAGGAGTGGATGCAGATGAGGCGGATGAAGTGAATACGGATGAAGAGGAGAGAAAAGCTGCGAGGACCGCCGTGCGTACTTCTTCGTCTTTTTCGCCCTGCACGTCGCCCATCGCCCTTGGGCGGGATCAAAGGCCTCAAGCAGATTTTTCCCGCGAAAAGATAAAACCAGGACAGGACCAGGCCAACGAGCTGTGCGGCTGGCCAATCCAGATGAGGCTGGCCCGTCCCTGGGCCCCTTACCTGAAGGGCGCTCGCCTGCTTGTAGCCGGAGACTGCACCGCTTTTGCCTATCCTGCCATCCAGCAGGACTTTATAAAAGGCCGTGCCCTTCTGGTGGGCTGCCCCAAACTGGATGAGACAGAGCCGTTTGTGGAAAAGCTGGCCGAGATTCTCAGACAAAACGAGATCAGGGACATCTCTGTTCTGCACATGACTGTGCCATGCTGCTCTCAGCTAGCAAAGTTGGTAAAAAAGTCCGTCCAGCAATCTGGAAAAGATGTGCCTGTGAAGAGCTATGTGGTGGGAATTGACGGAAGGCTGATTGATGGATAAAAGCCAGATAAAAATCAGAAAGGCCGATGTGGAGGACATCGCAAAGCTGATCAAGTTGTGCAAGGAGACGGTTGTGCAGGTATACGGCCAGATCCTGCCCTGGGAGAAGCTGGAGCCATGGGTCGAAGGCGACATGATTGCAGAGATGGTCAACAAGCAATGGCAAAGGATGATTGTGGCCGAATGGGTGGGCGAGATCATGGGGGTGACTGCAAGACTTGACGATATGGTGGACTTTCTCTGGGTTCATCCGGCCCATCACCGAAAAGGCATAGGAAGCGCTCTATTGGATCTCGTTGAGGCGGAGATAAGCAGATCCGGTTACGAGCTGGCAAGGCTGGAATGCTTCAGCGATAACGACCGTGCTATCGGATTCTATCAGGCCAAAGGCTACAAGCCTCTCTGCGAAGAGATGGACGAAGAGGCAGGCGCTTTGAAGAAGGTGATGACAAAGACGTTTCATTGAGCAAAAGTTATTACTGTTATGATGAGAAAGTCCTTTTATGGATTTCAGCCGTCGCTTTGACATGGCAGCAGAGTTTCTGATTTTCCTTGTATTTATTGCCACAGTTTACCTTACGAAGGATTTTCTTTATACAATTCTGCTGAGCATAGTCATGGTATTTCTCCTCAAGCCGCTCTTTGCCGCCTTCTTTCGCCTGACCGGGCAGAGGCAGATCTCCTCCCTGTTCTCCATATTGATTGTCTTCATCTTCATTCTGGCAATCCTTCTGGGGATAACCACCGTTCTACTGGTGGAGATATCCAATCTGGAAAGATCCGGAGCTTTATCGGGCATACAATTCGACGCAGTAGTTTCAGAGATGGACAGATGGGCCATGAGCGCCCTTCCTGCCTGGATTTATAATTACGTGAACGTCATAGTGCTCAAGAACGTGCAGGAGATAAGCGACATCCCTGTGACTATCGCCACCTGGCTCTTTCCCATTGTGCAGCAACAGCTGACCTCATTTGCCTCAAATCTGCCAGTGCTCTTCGCTCAATTGATTGTGGTAGTCTTCTTCACCTACTACATTTTGATTGACGGCAAGGAGTTTCTGGCCCGCGCAGTGGACCTGGTCCCCAGGACGAAACGGGCGATTGCTCTGGATTTTCTCCAGGAGCTGAGCGGAATTTATAACACCCTCTTTTCCGTCTACTTCACCACATCGATGTTGAGCGGCGTTTTGGCAGCTATCGGCTTTTCCATGCTCGGTGTGCCCTATCCCTATCTGATGGGGGCTATCGTCGGTATCTTTACGCTCGTTCCCATGCTGGGGCCGCCTTTTGTATTCATCCCTCTGGCGCTCTATTCCCTGTTCATGGGGGATGTCATACGTTTCCTGATAATCATGATATTCGGAACGGTGGTGCTCATGGTGATACCTGAGAATGTAATCCGGCCTCACCTGGCGATGAAGAGTTCCCGGATCCATCCCATAGTTACGCTCCTCGCGTACACTGCTCCGATATTCGTAGTAGGAATCATCGGGGTGATCATCGGCCCCACTCTCTACGGCTTTCTCCTGGCGGCCTATCGAGCGGCTATCAATAACCGGGAGGCTTGATGAATGGAAAGCTTTATCTCTTTTTATAGGCCACTAGCTTAGTTCATTCCATGGAGCTTTAAAGATGGGCGTAGAAAATTGCTCTGAGAAGCCTGGCGCAATTGATGTGGCAGAGCTGCTACTGACCGCAGATATCTATAACCGCACAGAGAATTTGATCGAAGATGACCTGCCTCCTAATATTCGCAAACATTACTTCGATGTGCAGACAAGAACCGTAAAAAGGCCGATTTATGTAACCAGCGCCGATGCACAGAAGATTTATGGAATTGAGAATGTTAAAGGGGCTATAAAAGATCTCACATTCGTGGCTTTTGAGGAGTTTGGCTCCCAGCTGCGGCTGACCGTGTTTGATGTGGCGGCGAGGTGGTTTGCCAATCAAAAGGAGCTGGACAGGATAAAATCTAATCCCACTCTGGCTTACTTCTATGAAAACTATGATTCCCTGGATGTGAGCTATGCCCAGGCCAGGAGCGACAATAAGCCCCTCTCTGCCGACCGGGAATGGATCGACGCCAAGATCAAGGAGCTGTGCAAGGATTCAAAGGAGGCGGAAGATCTTCTCAAGCTCGCCTATATCAAGGCCCCGGAGGATGTGAGAGACAGACTAACCGGCCTTATTCTGACTGATGACCAGAAGTCAGAGATTGAAAAGATGAGCAAGGCCCTGAACAACCGGCAATATCTGCATGAAATCGGCCTGTATGAGATCGGCAAGCTCCTCTTCGTAGGGCCGCCAGGAACAGGCAAGACATCAACTGCCAGGGCTCTTTCCAGCTACTTTTCCCTGCCTATTGTCGAGGTCCGGCTCTCCATGATCACCAGCCAGTATTTGGGGGAGACATCTAAAAACATAGACAAGGTCTTTGAGCTGGCCAAGAGGCTATCTCCCTGCATACTGCTCATCGATGAATTCGATTTCGTGGCCAAGACCAGGACCTCAGATGAACATGGGGCAATGAAGAGGGCGGTCAACTCCCTTCTGAAAGCCATAGACGAGATCAGCCTGGTGGAGCATGGCGTCTTGCTGCTGGCGGCGACCAACCATCCGCAGCTACTGGATTATGCCGCATGGAGACGGTTTGACAAGGTATTGAACTTCCCCCTGCCCGACAAGGAGATGAGGCGCAAGATTCTTGACAAGGTATTGGCCCACATCGATGCGGATGTGGACACCCAGGCGCTCGCAGAGGAGACGGACGGCTACTCAGGCTCGGACCTTCGGCTGGTCATCCGGGAAGCGGTGCTCAATGCCCTGCTAGAGGACCGGAGGCATTTGAACCAGGAGGATCTGGATAGGTCTATTGAGGAGTTCCGGCGCAGGATCCTTGATTACAAGCGGAGCGTAGCGGCATGAGATGCGTCATGCGGGCCGTGAGGGGCATTTGAGGGGTTTATGAAGGTCACACTCCTTGGCACGGGCGACGCCATCGGCACACCTAAGATCGGCTGCAAGTGCCCGGCCTGCATAGATGCTCTGCGGGGTGGAAGAAGCCGCAGGATGAGGTTTTCAGTTCTCATCGAGTCTGATGAGGACGATGGAAGAGTGCTGGTGGACAGCAGCCCTGATCTGCGCTGGCAGCTGCTAAAGAAGGATATATCAAGCGTGGATGGCGTCGTCTGGACGCATGCCCATTATGATCATTATGCCGGATTTGGGGATTTTCATAGGGTTCAGAGTCATGTGGATGTCTATGCCCTCAAGGCCACCATGGACTACATCCTCAACTACCTGTATTTCCTAAATCCGGTGCGCCACGACGCTCTGGCCTATGAGCCATTCGATATTGCCGGAATGCAGTTTACCCTCTTTCCCGTCAACCACCCTCCCGTGGAAACGGTTGGAGTGCGAATAGATGACGGCAATAAAGTGGTGGTGATCACCAGCGACACCAAGATGGAAGTTCCGGAAAGGAGCCTGGAGCTGATGAAGGACGCGGATTTGATGCTTGCAGATGCTATCACTCCGCCCGGCTATACCATCAGCAAGCATATGACGGCAGATGAAGCCATGGCTTTGGGGGAGCGACTGGGGGCAAAACGGCTGCTGCTCACCCATCTCAGCCACCTCTATCCGCCTCACGAGATTGCTCTTAAAGAGTGGCCGCTGGGCCATGATATGATGGAAATCGTGCTGTGAATATGTCCATAAAAACAGCAGCAATTCTATTTCTTCTGATGCTGGAGCTATCTGTTGTAGCGGCCAATGGCATAAATCAATCTGAGGCAATTCCTCCAAATGATTTCAGCAGCCGCCTGAATTACAGTTATGAAAAAATCGACCTTCATGCACTCAATGCCCCCACCTCTGCTGAAGCGACGATAGGTAGCCTGGCTACCTACCTGATAGAGCCGGCAAAGAATGATCGCGAGAAGGCGCGGGCCATATTCCGCTGGATTGCTGAGAACATCGATT
>DAONES010000104.1:0-5843 GCA_035403205.1 Methanothrix sp.
ACTCCATGGGCACTCCCAAAAATCCGCTTGGCGGCCTGCGGGGCGGAAAGTGCATCCTCAAGCAGAGGATGGATTACGAGGCGAGTAAGAGCAACGCTTCTGTTCCCCAGATGGCCAAGCCTGACAAGGAGACCAAGGACTATTTCACTGGAGGGCACAAGAGAGCTTAGAAGAATGCCTGCCAATAGCCGCCGCCTTCT
Organism: Methanothrix sp.; assembly: GCA_035403205.1. GTDB lineage: Archaea > Halobacteriota > Methanosarcinia > Methanotrichales > Methanotrichaceae > Methanothrix. The sequence continues at coordinate 201 of DAONES010000104.1, forward strand.
GCCTGCTGAGGGTGAGGAGATCCCCGTATCCATTCTGAATATAACCGCCTGGGAGGAGATGCTCTGGACCGCTAGCAAGGCCGTGCCGGAGCAGGCTTTTCCTCCCTGCATCAGGGGCATAATCTCTAGAGGGGCAGGCGAAGCGAAGGGAAGATACAGAACAGGCGCCATCCTGGCCGCATTTCTGGGGCAGACCGGCTACCGACGCGAGGAGGCAAAAAGGATCTGGTCTGGCGCGGCTGCTGTGGAAGAGCGGATCTTTGACGAGTGGTTTTTAAAGATGAACTGCCCCGGATGCAGGGTTATGAAACGGCAGAGCAAAGGCTATCCGGATCTGGGAGTGGCAGACATTGGACTGTGCCGGCCGGATGAGAGCTGCCCGAAGTTCACGAGCCCCGTCGAGTATGCTTGCGGCACTGGTGAAAAAGAGGGCGGCGAAGAGAAGGAAGCGGGCAGCCTCCTGCACATAAAAACCCAGTACCGAGTCAGGATATTTGACTGGTCGGCCGGAAGAGAGGGCGAAATTGAGCTAAACCAAAAGGAAAAAGAGGCTTTGCAGGCCCTGCTTGAAGAAAAATCCGCGCAGGAGGACAAAGTGATCATCTACAAAAGAGCGAGGGTGAGAGGCAGGCTCAGGCCCAAATTCATTCTGCGGGATTGGGAAGGCCCGCGTCGGCAGATGCTGTCGGATATTTTGTGATTGGCTGATATCATTCTTTCCGCTATTGATCTGGGCGGGTTTTTGCGCGGCAATTAGCATTGCGGCTATGTAGCTGCTCACGCAATCCCGCCCAGCCCTCATCCGAAGGGGCCTTTGAGCCCTCGCCGGCCCACCCCTCTCGCAAAAGGATGCAAGATCCGGGGTTTCTATCTCCATAACACCGCTCAAAGTGATGTCCTATGTCCTCAGGCGTACATCTCCCCGCGCTCCACCTCTCGAGAGGCTTTCTTGCGCAGCTCCCCTGCCATCTTGGAGTAGTACTTCATGGTCTCAGCAGTGACCGACGGCCCAATCTCCTGTAGCGCCGCCAGGAAATGCTTCTGGCAGATCTTCTCTGCACCCATGTCTTCTCGCAGGGCCAGGCGCCCCGCTTTGCGCACCACTGCGGCAATGTCCGCACCTGTGTACTGGTCGGTCAGATCAACCATATCCTCGATGTTGATATCATCCGCCAGGGGCGCCTTCTTCAGATGCACCTCGAAGATCTTTATGCGAGACTGCCTGTCCGGCACCGGAGCCAGGATCAGCTCATCAAACCGCCCGGGCCTTAAAAGCGCCGGATCGATGATATCCGGACGGTTGGTAGCTCCAATTACCACCACTCCGTGCAGCTCCTCAAGGCCGTCCATCTCGCTCAGGAGCTGGTTTACCACCCTTTCGGTGACATGGGGCTCTCCTGCGCCTCCGCCGCCCCGCATGGGAACCAGAGCATCCAGCTCATCCAGGAAGATGATGGCCGGAGATACCTGCCTGGCTTTTTTGAAGATCTCCTCTACTCTCTTCTCGCTCTCTCCATACCACTTGGAGAGCAGAGCCGATCCCTTGACAGTTATGAAGTTGGCCTCGCTCTCATTGGCCACCGCTTTGGCGAGCATGGTCTTGCCCGTGCCCGGCGGCCCGTAGAGCAGAATTCCCTTGGGGGCCTCAATTCCCAGGCGTCGGTAGCTCGCAGCGTTTCGCAGCGGCCACTCCACCGCTTCCACCAGAAGCTGCTTGACATCCTCCAGCCCGCCGATATCCTGCCAGCTCACATTTGGAACCTCTACCAGAATCTCCCTCATGGCGGAAGGAGAGACCTCTCGCATTGCTGCCTCAAAGTCGTCCTTCTGCACAATCAGCCTGTCCAGGATCTCTTTGGGAATGGTGGGCTCATCCAGGTCGATCTCAGGAAGAATGCGGCGCAGGGCATTCATGGCCGCTTCCCTGGCCACTGCCGAGATATCCGCACCCACAAAGCCGTAGGTTCTCTTGGCAAAGTCCTCCAGGATCACATCCTCGTGCAAAGGCATGCCCCGAGTGTGAATCTGAAAGATCTCCATGCGCCCGTCCATATCAGGAACGCCCAGCTCAATCTCCCGGTCAAACCTGCCGGGCCGGCGCAGGGCCATATCAAGGGCCTCGGGCCGGTTGGTGGAGCCGATTACTATTACGTTCTTTCTCTCCTTCAGGCCGTCCATCAGGGACAGAAGCTGAGCCACAACCCTTCTTTCCACCTCGCCGGTAACGTCGCCGCGCTTGGGCGCTATGGAGTCCAGCTCATCCAGGAAAATGATAGCCGGAGTGTTCTTCTCCGCCTCTTCGAAGAGGTCACGCAAGGCCTTCTCGCTCTCTCCGTAGTACTTGGACATTATCTCCGGGCCGTTGACGCTGATGAAGTAGGCATCGCTCTCATTGGCCACCGCTTTGGCGAGCATCGTCTTTCCAGTGCCAGGTGGCCCGTGCAAAAGTACGCCTTTGGGCGGGTCGATTCCCAGCCGGTCAAATAGCTCTGGATGCTTGAGGGGCAGCTCAATCATCTCCCGGACCTTGGTTATCACCGGCTTGAGGCCGCCAACATCCTCGTAGACCACAGATGGCACAGAGCGCTGCGGTGTTTCTACCGCCTGAGGCAGAAGCTCAATCTCCGTTCCTTCAGTGATCTTGACTATTCCCCCCGGGCTGGTGGAGATCACCCGCAGCTTGATCTCGCCCAGACCGAAGGCCTGAGCCCCTAAAAAGCCGCGGAATATCTCCTCGAACATGGTCTCCCGGCCCATGGAGTCGGTGGGCGGTTTTCTGACGCTGGTGGTGGAGATGACATCTCCTTTTGTCAGCGGCCGGCCGTTGAATACCTTGGTGAGAACGTCACCGGGAGCAAATATCTGCATTCCCTGCGTTACCGGGGCGAGTGTTACGTGCTTGGCCTCACTCCAGACCGCCTTCTTGACCTCCACATACTGGCCTATGCTCGTTCCGGAGTTGGATCTGATCAGGCCGTCCATCCGGATCATGTCCAGGCCCTGATCCTGGGAGTAGGCACTGACAGCCAGAGCTGCCGTCGGCCTGGAACCTGCCAGCTCCACTACATCCAGGGGACGGGCGCCTATCTTCTCCAGGAAATCCTCGCCAATTCTGACTATGCCTTTTCCTACATCGCCCTGAGTGGCTTCGGAAACCTTCAGCCTGACGCTTTCTCCTTCAGTCATGTATCTCCTTGTACCTGCTTTTTGATATCAAGCCCTGAGCATCTTTTTTGTGATAACGCAACCATCGAACAACATTTTGCCTATTTCAAGCTTTATTGGTCTGCCATTATGATATTTAAGCCTATTCGAAGGTTATATCTCTTAGAAGAGCCTCCTTTTCGTCCTCAAGGGAGCGGATACATTCATGCATGGCACTAAAGACAAATTTCCCCATCTTCCCGAAAGGATCTCTGGACTGCGAGAGCTGGCTTACAACCTCTGGTGGAGTTGGCACCCGGAAGGCCGGGCTCTTTTCAAGCTCCTCAATCGCCGGGGCTGGTATCTGAGCAACCACAATCCTGTCAAGATGATCAATCGCATGGATGGCGCCGCTCTACAGGCCGCGGCATCCGACCCGCACTTTCTCAGGCACTATGAGGCAGTCATGACCCGGTTCAACGGCTACATGGACCCGTCCTCAGGATGGTTTTGCAGCCGTGTCGATCAGCCGGATAAGTGCAAGATCGCCTACTTCTCAGCCGAGTACGGCCTGCATCACGCTCTTCCCTTCTACGCAGGCGGCCTGGGATTTCTGGCGGGCGACTTTCTCAAAGAGTGCAGCGATCTGGGACTGCCCCTCGTGGCAGTCGGATTCATGTACCCGCAAGGGTACCTTCGCCAGATGATCTCGCCGGACGGCTGGCAGATGGGCGCCTGCGAGATGATGGATCGGGAAAATGCCCCCATCAGAAAGATGGAGGACGGGAGCGGTGCCCCGATCACCGTCAAAGTGCCGATCATGGATCCGCCGATCTATTTGGAGATCTGGATGGTTCAGGTGGGAAAGACCAGCCTCTATCTGATTGATACCTCCAGCGAGGCCAATGATCCCTGGAATCGGGTTATATCCGACCGGCTCTATACCGGCGACCTGGAGCAGCGCCTCCGACAGGAGATCGTCCTGGGTATCGGAGGAGTGCGCGTCCTGCGTCACCTGGGCGTGGACTATTCCGTTCTGCACTGCAATGAGGGCCATCCCGCTTTTGCCATACTGGAGAGGATCCGGGAGCTGGTCGAGGAAGGAGCAAGCTACAGAGATGCCTTCGATCGGGTGCGCAGCAGCACGGTCTTCACCACTCACACGCCCGTTCCCGCCGGCCATGATGTCTTTTCCTACAAACTGATGGACAAGTACTTCGGTTCATACCTTCCCACGCTGGATCTCTCCCGGGACGAGCTATTCCGCCTGGGAATGAATCCCTCTAATCCGGATGGTTTCAACATGACCGCTTTTGCCCTGCGCTGCAGCGCCTACAGAAATGCGGTGAGTAAGAAGCACGGAGAGGTCAGCCGGAACATGTGGCGGCAGCTCTGGCCGGAATTGGATGTGGACAGCGTCCCCATCGACTACATCACCAATGGCGTGCATGTGCCCTCCTGGATCGACCGTCGACTGGGCGACGAGATCTTCAACCAGTACATGGGACGGACGTGGCTTGATGAGCACGACCAACCGGCCATATGGCAATTGGTCGACGAGATACCGGACCGCGTTATCTGGGACCACCACCGTTTTATGAAGGAGATGGCCATCGCCAAGATAAGAGAGAGAGCCCGCAACAAGTGGCGCAAGTCCGGCTCTGACCTCAATAACGTCATGGCATCTGGAGTGCTGCTCGATCCGTCTGCCCTCACTTTGGGATTCGCCAGACGATTTGCCTCCTACAAACGGCCCACGCTCCTCTTGCAGGACATAAGCCGCCTGGCCAGAATAGTGGGCGATCCCGGCAGGCCGGTGCAGATCATCTTTGCAGGAAAAGCCCATCAGGATGACCAGCAGAGCAAGCAGCTGTTGCAGATGGTCTTCAAGGCAGCTAAAGACCAGTCCTTCGGAGGGCGCATCGCCTTTGTGGAGGATTATGATGAGCTTCTTGCCCAGTATCTGGTGCACGGAGTCGATGTCTGGGTCAACAATCCCCTGCCGCCCATGGAAGCGAGCGGAACGAGCGGCATGAAGGCCACCCTGAACGGCGTGCCCCAGCTCTCCATCCTGGATGGATGGTGGATTGAAGGCTACAACGGCAAGAACGGCTGGGCGGTAGAAGGCGCAGCCGAGGGGCCGGACAGGGACGCACGCGATGCGGCTGCCATCTACGACCTGCTGGAAAAAGACATTGTGCCGCTGTTCTATGATGTGGACGAGGACGGGGTCTCACACGGCTGGACTGCCATCATGAAGGAGGCCATCAAGGTGGCCGGGCAGGGATTCTCCGCCCGCAGGATGGCCAAAGAGTACACGGATCGGTTCTACAAAAAGGCTCTGGAATCGACCATGAAGATGGAAAAGGGCGGCATGAGAGAAAAGGCAAAAGGGGATATCTTCGGCGGGATCTAGATCATTGCGAAGGGTTTATCTACCTTCGTGCCAACCTGATCGTTTCAAAGGTCATCGCCATGATTTCCAAAGAGGATATTCAG
>DAONES010000105.1:0-5779 GCA_035403205.1 Methanothrix sp.
CTCGTCTCATTCCACTCAACTATGGTGGAGTTGCCCAGGTTATCGTAGACCATGTAGTGACTTGCCATTCCTGTGAAGAACAGCTTGTTATTCAGGAATGCAATCTTTGCCTCCTCCACCGTCCGGCAGGTCTCCAGGATGAGCCGCGCTATCTGCAGGTTATTGACCCCGCTGTCTCTAGCGCCCGCAGGAAGCGTCTGCCCAGGGAGAAATGAGATATCCTCCAGCATTGATATTCCCAAACCTTCGGAGTTAAGGCCGTCCGTGACGGAATTTAGATCGTTCATGCTGATGGCTATTGTAGAATATCCCTCATCTGGATAAATCTCCATTATGAAGTCACGAGACGCAGCGGCATTGCCTGTTGCATTGTCGCTCAGGTTAAGATAGACATCAACAGGAACCAGATACCACTCAGTATTCCGGGAAACCAGAGCGTTCCCGCTGATCATGGTCTCCGGAGGAAAGTAAATCATAGAGCAGGCCAGGGACCCGGCATCGTAAGGCAATGTCGTAGTATCAAACGCATCATTGTCTTCTGAAAGTCCGTAGGCCCTGGCAATGCCTGCCATTCTCTCTACCAGAGGCGGACAATTGCTCTTCATATACTCCTGTCTGGCTTTGCCATAAATTGGGTCATCATATTTCTGCAGCGATTTGACGCCGTAGTCTCTCTGTGCGATCTGACCCAAAGCCATGCCGATTTCGGTGTTATTTCCCTTCAGCACTATGTGTCGCCACTGCACCCGAGATCCGTTCTCCTTGGCAATGACGATCTCATCTTTCACAATAGCCGGATTTTCCGGAGTCGATGCGGTCAATTTAGAATCTGCATTCCGATTCAGCTCTGAAGCATATGCCGCAGAGGCAATAAAAAATGCCACCAGAAACACCATCAATACTACAATCAAGTTTATTTTTGACATTGATAAGATGTAGCTCGCAGAATATATCAACTTTTTGTGCCTGTTTAGAATTGTGCAGTTGTTTGCATGGGCAGCATTGGTTTGTTATATATGTAGAAAAATTTAAATATTATTCATATTACTTTCTATCATGTGTCTCGCAAGAAATTTGGCCACTATGCAAGGCTTTCGGTCATCTTAGTGATGCTATTGACATTCATCATATTTTATCAAGCATCTGCTTTGGGAGAGGAGCCGCACAGAGAGGACGCATCCAGAAATGATGCCGGCTATGCCCTCCGCATATCAGCCCTTGATGCCGCAAATCTGCTGCAATGGACCGGGACCGCGAGCCAGAAGACGATGCCCTTCTTGCCCAATCCAAGCCTCACTGCAATTGCAAACAATCCCCCAGAGATGCCCGACACTCCCGAGGGACCGGCCAGTGGAATTCCTGTAGAGCTTTATACCTTCGCCGCCAGCGCCACCGATCCAGACGGAGATCGGCTCAGGTACATCTTCGACTGGGGAGACGGAAATGAATCAAAGACCGACTTTCTCTCCACCGGAAAGAGAGCCACCTGTAACCACACCTGGACAAAGGCCGGAGCCTACCGGATCACGGTTATTGCCATTGATGCGAGAGGTGCATCTTCCGCCAGGTCGCAGGAAAAAGAAGTCATCATAAACTCTCCGCCAGATAGACCCTCAGATCCATTAGGAACGGGATCAATTCACGCCTGGGCCGAATATTCCTGCAGCTCAGTTGCATCCGACCCCGACGGAGACCTGGTGGAGTATGCCTTCGACTGGGGAGACGGAAATGTATCTCGCACCTGTCCGACCGGCACCGTGAGCAATGGCAGTGCGGCGCACATCTGGAGCCAGGCTGGAGACTACCAGGTCAGAGTGATCGCCAGGGACCCTCTTGGAGCGGAATCGAATTGGTCAGAAAACTTGACCGTAAGCGTCATTGACAACAACAGACCTGAGAGTCCAAAGGAGCTATTCGGGCCGGACTTCGGATATAGGGCAATTGCATGCAGTTACTTTACAATGGCAAAAGATATCGATGATGACTGCATAGCGTACTGCTTTGACTGGGGAGATGGCGCCACCTCCACTACGGAGCTGGTCGGCTCCGGCTCAATAGAATGCGCTTCTCATACCTGGGCAAAGGCAGGAGAATATCAGATCAGAGCCAGAGCCACAGACACGAAGGGCGCATCATCAGATTGGATGTATCTGAAGAATGTGACAATTGCTGATAACTATCCACCGGATTCGCCTGCTCTGCCATCCGGACCGACATGCGGTAGAAGAAAAGCAAGCTACAGATATGCCACATCCGCAAACGATCCGGACGGTGACCATGTCAAATACGTCTTCGATTGGGGCGACAAAACAACCTCCTGGACAGGTCTGGATTATATCGATTCCGGAACGAAAGAAAGCGTATCTCACAAATGGAGCCGGGCCGGAACCTACCAGGTCAAAGCCATGGCCCTGGACGACAAGGGAGCCTCTTCCGGATGGTCCGGTTCATTGATTATCAACATCTCTGCAGACTGAGAGAAGACCCTGGAATAGATATAAACCTGGAAATGACATTCATGCCTTCTCCGGGAAATTGGCGATGCTCACGAAATCACTTGCTCGACTGGTAGCAGAGCCAGACAATTCCGTTCTTGAATGCTCTTGTCTTGATAAGCCGAAGGCTTTTCGTTTCCACACCGGCAAACAGGCTCTTTCCGGCACCCAGAATGACGGGATGAACAAGGAGCTGATACTCGTCGATCAGGCCGAGATTGGTCAGCTGCCGCACTATGCTTCCGCTGCCCAGTATCGCAATATTCTTGCCCTTCTGCTCCTTAAGCTTGAGGATTTCCTCTGCCCTTATCTCATGGAGAAGCCTGACATTTCTCCAGTTGGATCTTTCATCCACTGCTCGAAGCGTTCTGGAAAAGACGATCTTCTGAATGCCGTTCATGACCTCAGCCATATCTGGATTGCTCTTCATCGCCTCGGGCGTCGGCCAGTAGCTTTCCATCATTTGATAGGTCGTGCGCCCTAAGATCATAGCATCGCCTGTCTTCGATTGATCCCGTGAGAACTCATCGTATTCAGGATCCCGATCGACTTTAAACCAGTCGATCTCTCCATGCGGCCCGGCGAAGAAGCCGTCAATGGTCACATTGTTAAATGCTACGATTCGTCTCATTAATCCGCCTCATAAATTCGTCTCATGGCTGCTTGCTTTCCCGCTTTTCCCTCATCGCCACCATGCAGCTGGCCAGCATCACCGGCCCGTCAAATCCGCCCCTTGCCCGGCTGGAGTCCACGAAGACCCGGTCCATCAGCACCGGAGCGCCATAGGACGATGCTCCGCACAGCAGGAGCAGCGTTCGGAAGATGAGGTTGCCGGACACGCCCTCCGGAGCAATGACGATATCATCTCCCCGACAGCTCTCGATGAGTATCCCTTTGTGCTCAGCCAGAATTCCTGCCTCCCGCGCCTGGGAGACGATCAGTTCGCCTTCCAGAAGGCTGCGGTCAACCCGCTCGCACCGGCCATTGTCCTCCATCCTGCCGCCGGAGAGAACAGCTCCCCTGGGCTCCTGGCCCAGGCCGCGCAGAAATGCGGCCCCGCCCAGCAGCAGCTGTAGCCTGTCAGCCGCAGTCTCGCCTTCATCGATTCCCACCGGCCCGAGAAGAAAAGCCCATCCAGAGACCTCCAGCAGAGCCAGACGCCTCACGCGGACAGAAAACTGATCGGCGAGGGCGCGCATGGTCCTACCTGCTGGCAGGTTTCCCCGCACAGCGCCATCGATCTTGCCCTCGGCTAAAAGCCGCACCAGCTCATTCCAGGGCTCCTGGCTGCTGGCGCATTCCAGATGGCAGTCGCATCCGGGATCGCCCACAACCACCAGATCGGCATACTCCCCGGCCGACTGAAGAGATGCAATCAGTTCCCTGTCCGCCTTCCAGATGCCTATGCCGATCCTGGCCCTTCTCGATTTCGCCGCCCGCTTTAGCGAGTCTATGAAATTGCCGTCCATTTCAATTACAGTTCCCTTCAGTGAATTCCGGTTACGCACTCCTTTTCCAGGTCAAAGAGAACGCACTCTTCGCCGCCCTGAGCGATGAGCAGCTTTCTCTCTTCCGTGACCCGTCCGATCACCCTGGCAGTAAGGCCGCGCCTTTCGAATACCTCCAGGACAGCCTGCGAGTCTTCCGGTTTTGCAGTAACGACAAAGCCCATTCCCGGATACATCTTCAGCCAGGATGGCAGGTCCAGGCCCGTGGGAACGGCAATCTTATCCACATCCACCACTGCTCCCACCCTGCTGGTCTCCAGCAGCATTCCGAGAGTCCCCAGCAGTCCGGGATTGCTGATATCCTTTCCCGCCCTGACCAGGCCCCTTTCGCCCAGCTCCTGCATGCATCCCAATTGGGTGAGCAGGGTCTTGCTGTCCTTGAAGCTGGTGGAGTCGAAGTTTATGGAAAATTTAGCATGCGGCCTGCCATCAAGGTCGGCAGCTGCGATAACGACCTCCCCCACCCGGGCTGTGCTGCTCAGGATGACGCCGCTCTTCTTTGCCTTGCCCAGAATGGAGACGTCAAGAGCACTGTAGGGCGTGTCCGGATGCAGGTGCCCGCCGATGATCGGCACATGAAATTTCTCTATTGCCTTCCTCATGCCCCGCAGGACCCGCTCTGCGATCTCCTGGTCGCTCACAGAGAGGACATCGACCATTGCCACCGGCCAGCCGCCCATAGCGGCGATATCGTGCACATTTACCAGGACGGAACAGTAGCCGGACCACTCCGGATCGACATCCATGAGCTTGGACCAGATGCCGTCCGCCGCCAGGAGCATAACCTCCTCCCCGTCGTCGATCACTGCCGCGTCCTCTCCAAAGGAGGCAATGATACGCTCGGACTGCACAGGAAAGAACTGCAATAGGCTGCCTATCTGCTTTTTGCGAGTGATGCCTACAAATCCTCGCAGCTGGGATGCCAGAGACTCCAGATTCATCGAGGATCATTGCATTTCACATCAAAAATAGATGACGCTTTGATAGAATGCATTTGCTGAGATAAGGCGCAAGGTTCTTAAACTCTCAGCCTACTGTATGAAATCCCGCGTTCGGAAGAGACTATTCAGAGTCTTCTATGCCTGGTTTGATCTCTCGGGCAGGATTTCTCAGACCGGGTTCCACAGGAAAAATGGTCAAAAGAAGTTTTCATAGTTTTTACAGATATCAGAAATTTGTGAGTTGATAAAAAATAATAATAAGTAAATGTGATATTCTTGCCTGCAAACGGGATAAGTCCCTATATATCCCCATGCGAAGCCGGGGGGTTGACAGGCAATATGTTTTAGTGAGTTTGCCTGAAACGATATCATTGGGCCAGTTTTCACCAATAGGGTCCCGTTTTAATATTATCCATAAAAGCGGAGAAAAGCAGTCCTCACTTTGCAGGATGAAGAGATAAATGGCTCCACCCTACTCCCCAACTGTTTTCCGGATATTTCACGAAAAAACCTCCATAGATCATATCCAATTGACTCGTATCCCATAGCCGCCCTTGAAAACGTTTGCCTGCGAAAGCATTATGTTCTCAGCCATCGTTGGCGGAAAGGGGATAACTGATGCTTACCAGGAATTTCAGGCAGGGCCGCATCATCTTTGCCAGGCTCGATCATGGGGAAGATATCATCCGCCAGTTCACCATTCTGGCTGAAGAAAATGGAATAGAGACCGGCGCTCTCAGTGCCATAGGGGCTCTCTCCAGTGCAATTCTCGCCTGCTATGATCAGAGTTCTCATGAGTACGGCAAGATAGCTCTGAATGAGCCGGTGGAGATGG
>DAONES010000106.1:0-5705 GCA_035403205.1 Methanothrix sp.
AATTCATATGGGGTGCGAGCCTATCGCTCTGAGGATGTTCCAAAGACTGAGGACACCGAACTGGCTCAGGATATGAAGCTCTTGCGCGATGAGCTGTCTGGCCTCGAGGATAAGAGGCTCAAGTTGCGTGCCCTCCTGGACGAGATAGAATCTCGCGAGATGGAGGTTAAACACAAAGCCTGCAATGCAGCCAGATGCTATACGAACAATCAGCTGGAAGCGGAGATTCTGACTGCGCTGCTCTCCGGCGATGCGGAAGCATCCCATATTTCTGCAAGGCTGGAAATCCCGGAGATCGTTATCGAAGATCGGCTCAAGAAGCTGGAAGAGAGAGGGGCCGTGCATCTATTGGATCAAAAATGGGGCATTAGATAATGGGTGGAGAGGAGACCGGAAGGACTGTCAGTGAGCCGATAGCTGACGGGCAGAATGCAGTTTCGACTTTGCAGCTTCGAGTGGCCGAAGCATATCACAAGGATGCAGGCAAGGGCGTTGCCAGGATTGGGCCCTCCGTATTTTCCGCCCTCTCCCTGGAAAACGGTGGAGTGGTGGAGATTAAAGGAAAGGATAAGGTCTATGCCATAGCCTGGCCCGGAACTCCTGAAGATCCCCAGGATCTCATCCGAATCGATGGAAATACCCGCGCCAACCTGGGCGTGGGGATAGACAGCAAGGTCGTTGTCGCTCGTGCGGAGGCAAGGCCTGCCAGAAAGATCACCGTGGCTCCCACGCGCCAGATCAGGCTCATGGGCGGGCCGCAGTACCTGCTTCGCATGCTGCAAGGACGGGCGGTGGTCAAAGGTGAGATGATCCGGGTGGAGATGATCAATAGCACCCTCAACATGGCGGTGGTCAGCACCATGCCAGCCGGCGCTGTGCTGGTGACGCCAGATACCATCATCAGCATCACCAGAGAGACTCTTGAGGAGCTGGCACTCTCGGTGCGGGATATCTCCTACGAGGATATCGGCGGGCTGTCCAGGGAGATACGGGAGATCAGAGAGATGATTGAGATACCTCTGCGCCATCCCGAGCTCTTCTCCCGTCTGGGCATCAACCCGCCTCGGGGAGTGCTGCTACATGGCCCCCCTGGGACGGGAAAGACGCTGATCGCCAGAGCAGTGGCCAGCGAGACCGATGCCAACTTCATATCAATCTCCGGTCCTGAGATTGTATCCAAGTTCTACGGAGAGAGCGAGCAGAGGCTGCGCCAGATCTTCGATGAAGCCTCAAAGACAGCTCCATCCATCATCTTCATCGATGAAATCGACTCCATCGCCCCCAAAAGGGAGGAGGTATCCGGCGACCTGGAGAGAAGGGTAGTAGCTCAGCTTCTCGCTCTGCTGGACGGCCTGTCCTCGCGTGGAGAGGTAATAGTAATCGCCGCCACCAACAGGCCCAATGCCCTGGATCCGGCCATCCGTCGCGGCGGACGGTTCGACCGGGAGATTGAGATTGGAATTCCTAGCAAGACCGGCCGGCTGGAGGTGCTTTATGTTCATACCAGAGGCATGCCTCTTGATCCTTCTCTGGACCTGTTAGAGATCGCCGATGCTACGCACGGCTTTGTAGGAGCAGATCTCTCTGCTCTCTGCAAAGAGGCAGCCATGAAAACCCTGGAGAGGGCGTTTCCCGATCTGGATGTAAGCGAGGAAATTCCATCGGAGGCGGTGGAGAGCCTCCGGGTCAGCAAAGAGGATTTCAAGGCAGCTCTGCAGAAGATTGAGCCTTCCGCCATGAGAGAGGTCTTTGTTGAGGTGGCGGAGGTGCACTGGGATGATGTGGGCGGCCTGGACGGTGTGAAGCAATCGCTCATCGAGGCGGTGGAGTGGCCGCTGGAGTATCCGGAAGCCTTTGCAGCCGTGGGCGTTCGGCCTCCGCGGGGAATACTTCTCTACGGCCTGCCTGGTACTGGAAAGACCCTTCTCGTAAGGGCTCTGGCTACGGAGAGCAATCTGAACTTCATCAGCGTCAAAGGCCCGGAGCTGCTCAGCAAGTGGGTCGGCGAATCGGAGCGGGCGATAAGGGAGATCTTCCGCAAGGCACGCCAGGCGGCTCCGGCTCTGGTATTCTTCGACGAGATCGATTCCATTGTCCCCAGCCGCAGCAGCGGAGCAGAATCAAATGTTACCGAGCGGGTGGTAAGCCAATTTCTAACTGAGCTGGACGGACTGGTGCTGCTCAAAGATGTGGTAGTAGTGGCGGCAACCAACCGGCCGGATCTTCTGGACAGCTCAATGCTCAGGCCGGGCAGATTCGATCGGTTGATTTATATTCCAATGCCGGATAACCTTGCAAGGAAGAGAATACTGGAAATTTATCTCTCCCGCATGGCAGCGTCCGGCGTCTCGGCCCAGTGGCTGGCCGATCTGACAGAGGACTTTTCCGGTGCGGATTTGGAGATGTTCTGCCGGGAAGCGGGAATGCTTGCTTTAAGAGAGCACATAACACCAGGCATGAATAAGGAAGAGTTGATCATTGATAGGATCGTGGTGACAGCAGAGCACTTTCAAAGGGCGCGCGAGCGGATCAAGCCCCATCTGTCTAAATACGTGAGAGATGAATACCTCAAGATGATTCAGGATTTTCAGGGGTAAACGAAGCAATATGAATAAAAATAGTATAGAAGGAAAGCATCAGATATATAGTCAAGAAGGATTAACGACGATATGAGGGCCGAAAAATTGACTATTGAAGACGAGTCGAAAGAGCTGCTTGGGGATATAGAATTCAATGATACCAGCAGCATAACCGTGCCTGAGAGCCTCATCGATCATGTAATCGGTCAGGACGAAGCCGTGGAAGTTATCAAGAAGGCGGCACGCCAGAGACGCCATGTCATGCTAATTGGATCGCCTGGAACAGGCAAATCCATGCTCGGCAAGGCCATGAGCGAGCTGCTCCCTGTAGAGGAGCTGCAGGATGTGTTGGTCTATGCCAATCCAGAGGATAACAACACTCCGCGCGTTCGCATAGTGCCTGCCGGCAGAGGCAAGCAGATAGTGGAAGCCCAGAAGATGGAGGCCAGAAAGAAGGTCCAGACGCGCAATATGTTTTTGATGCTTATCGTAATGGCCCTGATAGTCTATGCCTATTATACCGGACAGCTTCTCTTCGGAATCATAGCCGCGGCGCTCATATTCCTGTCGCTGCGCTATATGCTGCCCAAAGAGGACGCAATGGTCCCCAAGCTTCTGGTGGATAATAACGCCAAGAAGAAGGCGCCCTATGTTGATGCCACCGGTGCGCATGCCGGTGCCCTTCTGGGCGATGTGCGCCATGATCCATTCCAGTCCGGAGGGCTGGAGACGCCATCCCACGAAAGGGTTGAATGTGGTGCCATTCACAAGGCCCACAAAGGGGTTCTCTTCATAGATGAGGTCAACACCCTGCGTCCCGAGTCGCAGCAGAGCCTGCTTACCGCTCTGCAGGAAGGGGCCTATCCGATCACCGGCCAGAGCGAGAGAAGCTCCGGAGCGCTGGTCAGAACTGAGCCCGTGCCGTGCAGCTTCATCATGATTTTGGCAGGAAATCTTGATGCCATGCAGGGAATGCATCCCGCTCTGAGGTCGCGCATTAAGGGCTACGGATATGAGGTCTACATGAGAGACAGCATGGACGATACCCTGGAGAACAGAAACAAGCTCATCAAATTTGTGGCTCAGGAGATAGTCCGAGATGGCAAGATCCCGCACTTTACCAGGGATGCAGTCGCGGAAGTCATGCGGGAGGCCAAGAGGAGGTCGGGCAGAAAGGGCCACCTCACTTTGATGCTCAGGGACCTGGGCGGCCTGGTCAGGGTAGCGGGAGACATAGCCCGCGCCGATGGGGCAAGCCTGACTGAGGTCGAGCACGTCAAAGAGGCCAAGAAGATGGCAAGGTCGGTAGAGCAGCAGCTTGCCGATCGATACATGGAGCGGCGCCGCGATTACAGCATGTTCCATTCCTCAGGCGATGAGGTGGGCAGAGTCAATGGCCTGGCGGTCATGGGCGACTCGGGTATAGTGCTGCCCATCATGGCAGAGGTCACGCCTGCGCAGTCCAAGGAAGAGGGCAAGATCATAGCTACTGGAAAGCTGCAGGAGATTGCCAGGGAAGCGGTCACAAACGTCTCCGTGCTCATCAAGAAGTTCCTGGGCGAGGACATAACCAGAAAGGATGTGCATATCCAGTTCATAGGCACCTACGAGGGCGTGGAGGGCGACAGCGCCTCTATTTCCATTGCTACGGCGGTCATATCTGCCTTAGAAGGCGTGCCGGTTAAGCAATCGGTGGCCATGACCGGATCGCTCTCAGTGCGGGGAGATGTGATGCCGGTGGGCGGCGTGACTCAGAAGATCGAGGCAGCGGCAAAATCGGGCATCAAGACGGTGCTAATTCCGAAATCAAACCTGGGCGATGTTCTCATCGATGATTCCATCAAGGATCTGATCGAGATAATTCCCGTCACCAACATGAGTGAGGTCTTCGAGTATGCCATGGGCGGACAGAGGAACCGGCTGATAGAGAAGCTGAAAAAGTTTGCCGCGGAAAAGAAGATCGGCATCATGCTGCCCGAGACAATCTCTATTCCCAGCAGGAGCATCTGAGGGTCCGATGACGTCCGAGTTCTACGACATCCGGACTCTGCGCGGCAGTAGAACCAGGATCGTCCTTGACAACGGCAAGCTCGAAGAGATCAACCAGGCTCCTTTTCAGGGCGCGGCGGTGAGAGCGCTCTTTGGAGGGGCCTGGGGTTTTGTAACCAGAGATAATGTGATCGACCTGGACGAGGATGTCGCTCTTGCCAAGCGCATTGCTCGAAAGATCGACCGGCGCGAGGACCTCACTCTGGCGCAGGCTCCCGCCGGCGGAAGCGTCGTGGTTCCTGTTAAAAAAGATCCCAGGGACCTGTCTCTTGAGGAAAAGGTAGCTCTCCTGCGAGAGATTGAGGACGCTGCCAAGGTGAAGGGCGTCTCATCCACTCAAGCGGTCTATGCTGAGATGGATTTTACTGTTCATTACAGCAGCTCTGAGGGCTTGGATCTCGAAACCAAGATGACCCGAGTGGGCTTTGTAATCAGCGCCGTGGCGCACAGAAATGGATTGTATCAGACGGATGGGGAAGGGCGATCCGGCGTGGGTGGCCTGGAGCTCTTCGAGCATGAAGATCCATTTGCTCTGGCAAGGGAGGTCGGAGGCACGGCGGTAGCTCTTCTGGACGCGCAGGCGCCCAAGGGCGGGACTTATCCCGTTGTCCTCGATCAGGAGCTGGCGGGAGTCTTCGTTCACGAGGCTGTGGGCCACGCTACTGAGGGAGACATCATTTTAGAGGGCGATTCCTGTCTTGAGGGAAAGCTGGGCCAGAGGATTGGGTCGGAGCTAGTGACAGTCAAGGACGATCCCAGCCTGATGAAAAACGGCTACTACCCATTTGACGACGAGGGAAGCCTGGCTCAGGAGACCGTGCTGGTAGAAAATGGCGTCCTCAAGTCCTATCTCAATTCTCGCGAGACGGCAGCGCGCCTGGGGGGCGTGCCGCGCAATGCTCGCGCTGAGGGCCTGGACAGGCCGGTGGTGCGCATGAGCAACACCTACATCGCCAATGGCGACTGGAAGCTGCCGGAGATCCTCGATGAGCTTGGCGATGGCGTCTATCTGTCCGGCAGTCGCGGCGGTCAGGTGAGCACCGGGGAAGGCGTATTCCAGTTCAATGCCAAGAGAGG